>DATEQI010000453.1:0-11800 GCA_035272805.1 Alphaproteobacteria bacterium
GCTTGGTCAGCAGCGTCTCGAGCGCGGGATAGCTCACGAGCGTGCTCATGCGCATGAAGAGCTGCTGTTGCACCGCCTGCATCAAGGTCATCGAGGGGTACCAGTCGGCGCAGGTGAACGTCGTGCCGTTAAGCTTGAAGCCGGCGTTGTTGATGTCGTTCTTGAGCTCGATACTGGCGGCGTTGGTGATCACCACGTCGCCGAGCCGTTGGTCCTCGCGCGTGCCGCCCGCCGTGCCGATGGAATAGACCCAGCGAGGTGCCGCCTCCGCGACGATCTGGTTCATCATCCCCTCGAGGCCCGAGAGGCCCGGGGCATGGGCGAGATGGGAATCCGACTTGAAGAGCAGCACCTTGATGCTGCTGCCTTTCTTGCCCCCGATCTCGACGAGCGCGTAGCGCCCCCAAAGCGGCGGCGGCGGGCCCGCGGGCTTTTCGCCCGGTTTGGGCGGCGGTGGTGGCGGCACCGGCGGGGCATTCCGGGTATAGGGGCTCCAGCCGCCCGCCCAGTCGTGTGCCGTCGGCAGGCGGGTGCGGCCGCTATTGAGAAAGACGTGGTCGAGCGCCGACCATTCGGCACTCGTCCAAGTGATCACCACCGCATCGGCCTTCGGCAACGGCTCGTTCGGTCCGCCATATGCAAAATCGAGGGTCTTCGGGGCGCTCGCCCCGATGCGCCGCCAGTCGACGATCGGCAGCGGCACGGGATCGATGGTTGTCGGCGCGCGGGCGACGTCAGTGAACCTGGACATGCTCCTCTCCTGCAAAGTTGAGCACCCAAGCCGCGGAATCGGTGCGAATCGATTAGGAAGCCTGCAACAGCTGCTACATCCGAGAGTGTATCCGTATCTTCAAAACGATAACCCCTAGTCTATATAAGGGCAAGGAATTTCGTCAATTACTCCGCATCAATTTTGAGTTTGTAACGCATCTCTCGCGTCACCCGTTCGTTTGTTCGCCACGCCAGGATGACAGCGCGGCCTGCGCATCGCTAGGAGCGGCAATCGCCGGCGGGCGAGGATACGCGGTTCACGTCCGGGCGCGACGCTCAACGTGTCCCAGCGGAGCAGTGCCAAATTGGCGCAGTCGGAGGCAGCGCTCTCGTTCGATGGAATGCTGCTCAATTTCCCTCGAAGACCGGCCGCTCCTTGGCGACGAAGGCGCGATAGGCGCGGCCGTAGTCCTTCGTCTGCATGCAGATCGCCTGCGCCTGGGCCTCGGCCTCGATCGCGTCGTCGATCGACAGGCTCCATTCCTGATGAATGCAGCGCTTGGTCATGGCGTGCGCGAAGGTCGGGCCGGCGGCGAGCGCGCGCGCGAGCTCGAGGGCTTCCGCGTCGAGCCGGTCCGGAGCGCAAAGCCGGTTGTAGAAGCCCCAGCGCTCGGCCTCGCTGCCGTCGATCGCGCGGCCGGTGAAGAGGAGCTCCGCCGCGCGGCCGGCGCCGACGATCCGCGGCAGGATGTTGCAGGCTCCCATGTCGGCGCCGGCAAGTCCGACGCGCACGAAGAGAAAGGCGAGCTTGCTCTGGGCCGTGCCGAGCCTGAGATCGGACGCCATGGCGAGGATGGCGCCCGCACCGGCGCAGATGCCGTCGACGGCGGCCACGATGACCTGCGGGCAGGCGCGCATCGCCTTGACGAGATCGCCGGTCATGCGCGTGAAGTCGAGGAGGCCGCGCATGTCGCCCGCCTCCTGCATGCGCACCAGCGGACCGATGATCTCGTGCACGTCGCCGCCAGAGCAGAAGTTGCCGCCGGCACCGGTGATCATCACCACCTTGACGATCTCGCTGTAGACGAGCTCGCGGAAGGTATCGCGCAGCTCGGCGTAGGATTCGAAGGTCAGCGGGTTCTTGCGCTCCGGGCGATTGAGCGTGATCGTCGCGACCTTGCCGTCGAGCGACCACAGGAAATGCTTCGGCCGGTAGCTTGCGAAATCGATCCGGTTCCTGTCGTGACTGAGTGCCATGGCTCATCGACCTCCGTATGTTGCAGCTTTCCGTCCTGCTCAGAGAATGACTCGAAATGCCCTCGTCAAATTTCAGCGAAGTATTCGTCACCCCCGCGAAAGCGCTAATTGATGCACAAATCTAAAGGACGCTTGCAGTGCCGCCGTGGGTCCTTCGAGACGCGCCCCTTCGGGGCGCTCCTCAGGATGAGGCAAATTTGTGCGTGGCATAAAGACTTAACCTCATCCTGAGGAGCGAGCGCAGCGAGCGTCTCGAAGGACGCACCGCAGCCAGTCCGAGGCACCTTTGCGCAGCGCAAGATCATGATTTGCCGCTCAATCGACCATGGTGAGGCCGCCGCTGACGCTCAGCACCTGGCCCGTGATGTAGTCGGAGCGCGCGCTCATGAAGAAGAGGATGGCCTCGGCCACTTCCTCGGGCGTGCCGATGCGGCGGAAGGGGATCGCGCGGGTGAGGGCCTCCCTCATCTTCTCGGGCTGGCGCTGGAAGAGCGGGGTGTCGGTCGGCCCCGGGGAGACGCAGTTCACGTTGATGCGATAGCGCGCCGTCTCGCGGGCGAGCGACTTGGTGAAGGCGATGAGGCCGCCCTTGGCCGCGGCATAGACGGTCTCGCCCATGCTGCCGACGCGGCCGGCGTCGCTCGCGACATTGACAATCTTGCCGCTGCCCGCGGCCGCCATCGGCGCCAGCACGGCGCGGGTGAGGCGCACGGCCCCCATGAGATTGATGGCGATGACCTTCTCCCACATCTCCGGCGGGTTCTCGAGGAAGGGCTGGATCTGGTCCCATCCCGCCGAATTGACGAGCCCGTCGACGCGGCCGCCGGCGCGCTCCTGCACCCCTGCTGCGAAGCGATCGATGGATTGGGGATCGGTCAAGTCGAGCCTCGCATACTCGGCCTTGAGCCCCGCGGCCTCGGCCGCCGCCGCCGCTTGCCGCCCGCCCGCCTCATCGATGTCGCCGATGAAGACGCGGGCCCCTTCGCGTGCCAGGAGAAGGGCCGTCGCTTTGCCGATGCCGGAAGCGGCACCGGTCACGATGACGTTCTTTTGTGCCATGTCCATTGATGTCGTCCTCTTTGAGGGGCCGGCTCATTTGGCCTTGCGCTCGAGAAAGTGTCGAACGAGTGTGCGGGTCTCCTTGCTTTCGAGCAAGGCCGTACTGCCGCTGACCTCGAGCGCAAAGCCATCGAGTGCGGGATCGCGGGCGGCCGCGATGCAGGGCTTCGCGCGCGCGACCGCATGCGCCGGCACTTCGGCATAGCGCCTCGCGATCTCCGCGGCACGCTCGGCGAGCTCGGCGAGCGGAACGCTCCATTGCGCGAGCCCGAGCCGCTCCGCCTCGGCACCGTCGACGGTCTCGGCGCCGAGGATGAGGCGCGAGGCGACCGCGCGCCCGCAGAGCCGCGTCAGGCGTTGCGTGCCGCCGGCCGCGGGCAGCAAGCCGAGCCCGAGCTCCGGCAGGCCGACCCGCACTTCGCGCGCGACGATGCGCAAATCGCAGGCAAGCGCCAGCTCGAGCCCGCCCCCCATCGCGGCCCCCCCGATCTCGGCCAGCGTCACGCGCGGCAGCGCCTCTATGCGCGCGAAGAGGCGCTGGTAGCCGCGGATCGATCGGCTGAGCTGAGCTGCGGCATCCGCTGCCGCGAAGCGCTCGCGCATGTCCTTGAGATCGGCACCCGCCGAGAACAGGCGCAAGGCGCTGCGCAGATGCAGCACGCTCCAATCGTCGCGCGCCTCGAGCTCGTCGAGCCGCCCATGGAAAAGCTTGGTCCATTCCTCGTTGAGGGCATTGGCCGGCGGCCGATCGAGCACGAGTGTCGCGATGCGGTTGGCAACCTCGAGCCGGAACATGGGCCTAGCCCTCCTTGGCGTGGCGGGTGACGAGGGCCACCTTGCCCATGACGCGCCGCTCCGCGAGCACCGCGAGCGCTTCCGCGATGCGGTCCAACGGATAGGTCTCCGTCACCGGCGGGTGCAGCTTGCCCTCCTCGACCAGGCGGAACAAGAGCGCCTGGGCGGCGGCGACGCGCTTGGGCTCGCGCTCGCGATAGTCGCTCCAGTGGATGCCCGTCACGCTGATGTGCTTGACCAGGATGTAATTCACGCGGACGGAGGGTATCTCCCCGGACGTGAAGCCGACGACGATCATCCTTCCGCCCCAGGCGAGCGTCCGCAGGCTCGCCTCGAAGACAGCACCCCCCACGGGATCGATGACCACGTCGACGCCATGTCCGTGGGTGATCTCGCGGACGCGTGCACGGAGCGCATTCACCAAATCCGGCTCCGAGAGGTCGACCACGGCATCGGCGCCGTGCGCTTCCACGAAACCCGCCTTCGTCATCGTCGCGAGGCCCGCGATCGCCCGGCCGCCGAGCGCCTTGACGAGCTCCACCGCCGCAATGCCGACCCCGCCCGCAGCACCGTTGACCAGCACCCACTCGCCGGGCGCGAGCCGCGCGCGATCGGTCAAGGCAAAATAGGCGGTCAAGTAGGCGAGGCCCATCGCCGCGGCCACGACCATGGGGATGGCGGGCGGGATGGGATAGCACTGCACGGCGGGAACCAGGACTTCCTCGGCGAAGGCGCCCACCTCGAGCTGGGCCGCCACCCGGTCGCCGGGCCGCAGCCCCTCCACGCCTTCCCCGACCGCGCGCACGATCCCGGCGAGCTCCTTGCCGGGCACGAAGGGCAAGGGGTGCAGATTGTGATAGGTGCCGGCGATCACCATGAGGTCGGGATAATTGAGCCCCATGGCGTGCGCCTCGACCAGCACTTGGCCGGGCCCGGGGTGCCGGCCTGCCACCTCCCTCAGCATCAGCTCCTCGGGCCGCCCGAACCGCTCGACGAAGACCGCGCGCATGCCGAGGCCCAACTCCCTCAATGGCCGGTCAGCGCGCGGCTGATCACGATGCGCTGGATGTCGCTGGTGCCCTCGTAGATCTGGGCGCCGCGCACGGCGCGATAGATGCGCTCGACCTCGTAGTCGACCATGTAGCCGTTGCCGCCAAGGGTTTGAATGGCGTCCGAGCACACGCGCGCGGCGGCCTCGGAGGCGAAGAGCTTCGCCATCGAGGCCTCGCGCAGGCAAGGTTGCCCAGCGCTGCGCAGGGCGGCCGCATGCAGCACGAGCTGCTCGGCGGCGGCCACGGAGGTCGCCATGTCGGCGAGGCGGAAGGCGACCCCCTGGTGTGCTGCGATCGGTTTGCCGAAGGTCACGCGCTCCTTCGCGTAAGCGACCGCACGCTCGAGGGCTGCGCGCGCCATGCCGACGCATTGTGCGCCGACGCCGATGCGCCCGCCCTCCAGGTTGCCGAGGGCTATGCGGTATCCCTGGCCCTCCTTGCCGAGCAAGGCGTCCGCCGGCAGATCGAGGTCCTCGAAAATGATCTCGCAGGTGTCCGAGGCGTTCTGCCCCATCTTCCTCTCGATGCGGCCGACGCGGTAGCCGGGGCTCTTGGTCGGGACGAGGAAGGCGCTGATGCCGCGCTTTCCCGCCGCCGGGTCCGTCACCGCGAATACGAGTGCCAAATCGGCGGTGGACCCGCTGGTGATGAACTGCTTGCGTCCGTTCAAGCGCCAGCCGTTGCCGCGAGCTTGCGCGCGCGTGCGCAGGTTGCTCGCCTCCGATCCGCCCTGCGGCTCGGTCAGGCAGAAGGCGGAGAGCAGCTCGCCGCGCGCCATCGGCTTGAGATAGCGCTCGCGCTGCGCATCGCTGCCGCACTCGAGGATCGGCATGCAGCCGACCGAGTTGTGGCCGCTCATGATGGTGGCGACCGCACCGTCGCCCGCGGCGACCTCCATGAGGGCCAGCGCATAGCCGATGTAATCGGCGCCGGCACCGTCCCATTCCGGCGGCACGGTCATGCCCAGGAGGCCGAGTGCCCCCATCTCGCTGAGGACCTCGCGCGGGAGCCGCCCGGCCGCCTCCCACTCAGCGGAGCGCGGGGCGAGCACGCGTCGCGCGAACTCGCGCGCCGTGTCGCGGATCAATTCGTGCTCCTCGGCCAATATCAAGGGGCGTCCTCCGTGGGTGGCTGCCGCTCCGCGCCGGCCCGGAGACTAACGCGAGAGGCGACGATCGCGATAAGCCCCTCTCCCGCAAGCGGGAGAGGGAGGGGCCCGCGGCCGTTAGGCCGTGGGAGGGTGAGGGACGGCACCGACATCCGGCATTCCCTCACCCTTCCCATCCCTTTGGGATGGGCCCCTTCGTCGATCCGCTTTACGGCTCGACCCCGCAAGCGGGAGAGGGATTTCTTATCTTCTCCCGCTTGCGCGGGAATGACGGCGGAGGGTGAAGAGAACACATTCATTTTCGGGTTAGCCGCCTCAGCCGGCCGTGCCGAACGCCTTGGCGATCTCGCGCAGGCGGAACTTCTGGATCTTGCCGCTCGGCGTGCGGGGGAGCGCCGACACCAGCTCGAGCCGTTCCGGGAGATAGTGGCGGGAGACTTTGCGCTCCTCGAGGAAGGCGATCAGCTCGGCGAGCGTGAGCGAGCTCTTCGGCCGCGCCACGACGAAGGCGCAGGCGCGCTCGCCGAGCCGCGGATCGGGCATCGCCACGATCGCGGTCTCGAGCACGGCCGGATGCTGGTAGATGAGGCCCTCGATCTCGACGACGGGGATGTTCTCGCCGCCGCGGATGATGACGTCCTTGGTGCGGCCGGTGATGCGCACATAGCCGTCGGCGTCGATGCGCGCGAGATCGCCGGTCTCGAACCAGCCCTCGCTATCCGTCGCATGCCACTCCGGGCGCTTGAGATAGCCGACGAAGTTGCTGCAGCCGCGGCATTGCAGGCGCCCCTCGCGGTCGGGCGGGAGCGCTTTCCCGTCTTCGCCGACCGTGCGGATTTCCATGCCCGGCTGTGCGCAGCCGTCCGTCTCGAAGACCTTCTCCGGCGGATCGTCGAGCCGCGTCGTGGTGACCGCCCCGTTCTCGGTCATGCCCCAGGCGGAGACGATGTGGGCGCCGAGATGCTCGGCGGCGCGGCGCGCCAAGGCGCGCGGGATGGGCGCTCCCGCCGAGAGGAAGATGCGCAGGCTGCGGAAGTCCGCCGGCCGCCGCTCGGCCGCGTTGGTGAGATCGGCGAGGAAAGGGGTCGAGGCCATGGTGAAGCTGACGCCTTCCCCCGCGATCAGATCGGCCGCGCGGTCGGCACTCCAGATGTCCTGCAGCACCGCCGTGCCGCCGAGATGGATCGGCATCATCAGGCCGTACATGAAGCCGGTCTGGTGCGCGAGCGGCGAGGCCATCAGCACGACGTCGGAGGCACCCAGGCCGAGCCGCTCGGCATAGGGCTCGAGATTGCTGAAGAGCGTATTCGAGGTATGCATGACCCCTTTGGCCTCGCCGGTCGTGCCCGAGGTGTAGAGGATCTCGATCACGTCGTCGGCCTTCGGCCGGCGCTCGGCGAAGAGCAAGCTTGCGTCCTCGGAGCGGGCCTCGAGCAGGCTCTCGAAGGCGGCCTCGCCCTCGCCGCCCAGCACCAGAACGCGGCTCAAGGCCGGCAGCTTCGGGCGCAGCCCCTCCGCCATGGCGGCGTAGTCGAAGTCCCGGAAGCGGCGGGGTACTATGAAGAGCTTCGTCTCGGCCAGGCGCAGCATGAACTCGAGTTCGCGCTCGCGGAAGATCGGCATCAGCGGGTTGGAGATGACGCCAAGGCGCATGGCGGCAAGGTGAAGGGCGGTGAACTGCCACCAATTCGGCAGCTGGTAGGAGAGCACGTCGCCGCGCCCGAGGCCCAGCCGGGCGAGGCCGAGGGCGATCCGCTCGACCCGCCGGCCGAGCTCGGCGTAGCTCAAGACGGTGCGCTCGCCCGTCATGCTGTTGTCGTCGATGATGGCGACGCGCTCCGGCGAGCCGGCGATGCGGTCGTCGAGGTAGTCGATGATCGTGCGGTCGCGCCAATAGCCGGCTTGCTTCATGGCACGGAGCCGAGCCTCGGGCAGGATCGGATCGGTCTTGAGCGGCAAGGCTTCCTCGCTTGATCGCCGGCGGTCCCGGCTTTTTCCAACGCTTATGGCGGCTTGGGGCGGCGTTGCTCCCTCGATCGAACGCTAAAGCTTCGAGTCCGGCGCGAAGCGGGGACGGCGCTTCTCGCGGTGCGAGGCGAGCCCTTCGCGCACGTCCGGCGAGCTGAAGCCGAGGAACTCGAGTGCTAAGGAGGCGTCGAAGGTCGGTCCCGCCATGCGCAGCCAATTGTTGAGCGCATACTTGGTCCAGCGTAGCGCATGAGGGGCGCCCTCCGCCAGCCGCGTCGCGATCTCGACCGCCTTGTCGTCGAGCTCGGCATCCTCGACCGCTAACGAGATAAGACCGATCCTCTCGGCCTCGGCACCGGAAATCGGCTCGCAGAGCAGAAGATAGTATTTTGCCTTGGCCATGCCGCAGAGGAGCGGCCAGACGATCGCGGCGTGATCGCCCGCCGCGACGCCGAGGCGCGTGTGTCCGTCGACGATACGGGCGTCCTTTGCGGCGATCGAGATGTCGGCGAGCAGCCCGCAGACAAGGCCGGCGCCGACCGCCGGGCCGCGCATGGCGCTGACGATGGGCTTCGAGCAGTTGATCAGGTTGTAGACGAGGTCCCGCGCCTCCTTCCAGTTGCCCGCGCGGGTGTGGAAGTCGTCGATGATGCGCTCGATCATGTCGAAGTCGCCGCCGGCGGAGAACGCCTTGCCGGCACCCCGCAGCACGGCCGCGGACACGCTCTCGTCCGCGTCGATGTCGCGCCACACCGACTTGAGCTCGCCGTGCATCTTCTGGTCGGTGGCGTTCAGCCGGCCCGGGCTCGACATCGTGACGCGGAGCACGCGGGGATGCGGCCGGTCGAACACAAGACGCTGATAGTGGGCGTAACGATCGGACATGGGGCTCTCCCGGGATGCAAAAGCGGCGGATCACGGGGCCGCCCCGCGATCCGGGGGAACGCTCGGTCATTCACCCGCCATGTTGCTCCGTCGCGAGAGAAAAATCCACGGCATAGAACTGCGTCTTTTCATCGCATCAGGGCTGCGATGCTTCCGTCTTGAAGCCCTCGAAGCGGCTCGGGATGCGGTGTATCGCGTCCACGAGCCTGAGCGCGGTCTTGCGGTCGCTGCCGGCCGGGATATCGATCGTCACCGTGTCGACGACGCCGCCGAAGCGGCGCTCGATCGCCGCGGGAAGCTGGTCATAGGTGCCGGAGGCGACGAAGAGCTCGAGCACCTCGTCGGAGACGAGCGGCGCCATCTGGCCGAACTCGCCGCGCCGCGACATCTCGAAGAGACGCTGGCCGAGCTCGCCCAGGCCGTGCGCGTCGAGGACCGGACGATAGGCAGGGGTCGAGGCATAGAACGCCACCCGATGGCGCGTGCGCTCGAGCGAAGCCGCCACCGCCCGAGCGTCGGGACCGCTCACCACGAAGCCGCCGCCGCTCACCTCGAAATTCTCCCTCGCCATGCCGCGGCCGTCGAGCTCGGCGCCGAGGATGGCTGCCGCCGTCTCCTCGATGTACTTGCGCGTGGCGAAGAGGTGGAGGCGCACGCCGTCGCAGAGGCGCGCCGCGGTCTTCAGCATGAGCGGGCCGACCGCGGCGATGGTGACGGGCACCATGGGCAGATGATTGGGGCCGGGCGAGAATTCCTCGTTCATCAAGCTGAAGCGGTAGTGCTTGCCCTGATAGTCGAGCTTGGCACCCGTCTCCCAGCTGCGCCAGATGGCGCGCAGCGATTCGACATATTCGCCCATGCGCGCCGCGGGTGCCACCCACGGCACGCTGAAGCGCCGCTCGTTGTGTCCCTTGACTTGGCTGCCGAGGCCAAGGGTGAAGCGCCCGCGCGTCTGGCGCTGCAGGTCCCAGGCCTGGTTGGCGACGATCATGGGGCTGCGCGGAAACGCGATCGCGACCGAGGTCGCGAGCGAGATGCGTTCCGTCGCCAGCCCGGCTATGGCGAGGGGAGCGAAGGGATCGTGCTTGGTCTCATTGCATTGCACCACGTCGACGCCGAGCGCCTCGGCGTCTTGCGCGGCAGTCGCGCATTGGCGCCAGTCGTCGAGCGGAAGCACGAGGGCGACGCGCATGGGTCCTATCCTTGCATGGCGTTGATCGAATGGGGGGCGCATTCGATGGCGCCTGCACTGGCGAGCGCCTCGATCTCCGCGCGCGTGTAGCCGCCGAGGCGGGCCAGCACTTGGGCGGTGTCGGCACCGATTGCGGGCGCCTCGCGCTCGATCGCGAGCGGGGCGCGCTCGAGCTGGAACGGAAAGCCCTTCACGGCGACGCCGGCCGCGGTCTCGGCGATGGCGATCCGCCAAAGCCGCCCGCGCTCCTCTAGCGCCTGCTTGCCGTCGAGGACGGGGGCCGCGGCGATCCCGGCGGACGCCAGTGCCGCGGTTGCCGCCGCGAGAGGACGCTCCCCGAGCCAGCGCGCGAGCGCCGTGCCGAGCTCGACAGCACTTGCCGCTTTCCCGCCGTCGCCGATGAGGGTGCGAAGGGCGGAGAGCTCCTCCGGCGCCACGGTCACGGCGAGCCAGTCTCCGCCCGCGACGCGGAAGCAGTCCTGCAGCGCGAAGGGGGCTTGCGCATTGCCGTTGCGGGGTGCTGTGACATCGCCCGCGACGAAGGCCTCGCCCACGAGAAAGCTGGTGAGCTCGCGCTGCGAGAGGTCGAGGTGGGCGCCCGCTCCGGTCTTGGCGCGCGCGAGCCACGCGGTCACCACCATGCCCGCGGCGAAGATCGCCACCACTTGGTCGGGATAATTGATGTCGCGGCCGCTCACCACCGGTCCGCCGTCCGCGTAGCCGGTGAGCCACGCCAGCCCGCCCATCGCGTCGAGCGTGCTGCCGAAGGAGACGTAATTGGCGTCCGGCCCGGCCTCGCCCTGGCTCGAGATCGAGGCGAGGATGATGCGCGGATTGACCGCGCGGAGTGCGGCATAGTCGATGCCGAGCCGCGCCATCACGCCGCGGCGGAAATTCTCGAGCACCACGTCGGACTCGGCGGCGAGGCGCAGGAAGAGCGCGCGCCCCTGTGGGCGCTTGAGATCGAGGCTGATGGCGCGCTTGTTGCGGTTGGTGAAGCGGAAGAAGGGCGGCCCGTCCCTGGGCTGCGGCCCGTCCGCGGACCAGTTGCGGAAGGGATCGCGATAGCTCGGCGATTCGACCTTGACGACCTCCGCCCCGAGATCGGCGAGGAGGGCCGAGGTGGCGGCACCGGCGGTGATGATGCCGAGGTCGAGCACGCGGCAGCCGCTCAACGGGCACTTCATGTCGGCACCGGGGAAGGCCGGCGCGCAAGCGCGGGCACGGGGCCGGGCGCGAAATGCGTGCCGCTCCACACGACCGGCAGGCGCGGCATGGCGATGCTCGTCTCCGCGTCGAGGGAAACGCGCGCCAGGAAATCGCGGGCGAGATAATGCGGATCGCGGGCGAGCTCCTCAGGACTCGAGACCGGGCCGAGCGGAAGCTTCTCGGCAAGTGCCGTCTCGTGGATCTGCCGGCGCGTGAGCTTGAGGAAGCACTCCTCGAGGATGTCCGCGAGCGCGCGCAAATGCCGGAGCCGGCCGTCGCGCTCGGCGAAGCGCGGATCGGCCAGGCGCGCGTCGCCCGCAAGCCGGCAGAGGGCCGGCCAGTCGACCTCCTGATAGACGAGTGCGACCCAGCCGTCGGCGCAGCGCAGCACCTGCCACTCCGCCGCGCGTCCCGCGCGCGTGGGCGCAACACCCGACCATGAGGCGGTGGCAAGGCTCTTCCAATTGAGCCACAGCACCGTCTCCAGCATGCTGACGCGGACGATCTCGGGCTCGGCACCCGTGCCGCAAAGCCCGGCTACGAGGCCGGTATAGGCGGCGAGGC
>DATEQI010000454.1:0-8626 GCA_035272805.1 Alphaproteobacteria bacterium
CGCCATATGGGGCTGCTGCGTTCCATAAGGCAAATCGATAATGCCTATGGCTCGAATAGGATTTGGCTATCGGTTACGCGGCCCGGCTCGGCGGCCGTCTCGTGCGGACTGTCGCCCACGCAAAAGCCAGCCGCCCCCTCCTCGAGGGGGGAGGGAGAATCTTATTGCGGATGCCTGGCGCTAACCGGCCCCCGTGATGCGCTTGAAGCGCTCGCCCCACTCCTTGCGGTGTTGCGCGATGAAGGCCTGGTCGAGCTCGACCAGGCGGTTGAGCTCATCCGTGGAAAAGCGCACGCGCGCCTGCAGCTCGGGTGTCAACTGGCCAAGCGCGTTGCTGTTCGTCCCGGCATAGTCGAAGGCCCGGGTGAAGAAGGCTTGGTTCCTGGCATCGAGCGTCTGATCGAGATAGATCTCGGCCCATTCCTTGTTCTTCGTTCCCTTGGCGATACCGGTCCCCCATGAGATCGAGATCGCGCCCTCCTTGGGATAGACCCACTTGACCGGGGCACCCATGGTCTGCGCCCTATGCACATCCGATGCATTAAGGATGGCGAGCACGGCCTTGCCCTCCTTCAGCGCCGTCATGCGGGAGAAGGAGTCCTTGGTCCATATGGGCTGCTGCTGGGTCAGCTTCTGCAGCATGGCAAAGCCCGCCTCGGCGTCCTTCGGGTCCTTGCCGGCCGCAAGCGCTCCGATCGGGATGATGTCGGCCCCGATGTTCTCCAGCATGTCCGGCAGCGCGATCTGGCCCTTGAATTCCGCGCGCCACAGGTCCGCGAACGCGGTCGGCGGAGTCTTCACGCGCTCGGTGTTGTAGACGAGGCCGATGGCGGTGAAGCTCTGCGCCACCCAATGGCTGTAAATGAAGCGCGGGTAGACTGCCTTGAGGTTCTTGAGCAGCGGCGAGTTCCTGTCGATCGGCTCGACCACGTCCGCCATCACCGCATAGGGCCACACCTCGTCGTAGAGCTGGACGATGTCGTAGCTCTGGTTGGCGAGATCGGCCTTGAGCTTGTCGATGCGCTCATAGGCGATCGCGGTGGCCTCCTCGACCACGGCGATCCCGGTTTGCTTGGTGAAGGAGGCGTCCACGCCCTCCTTGAGCGCACTGCCCCACGGCCCGCCCCAGCTCAGCACCTTGAGCTGCTGCGGCTTGCCGGCGGCCCATGCGTCCTGCGCCAGGCCGAGGCCGGCCGAGCCCGCGAGTGCCATCGCACCGGTCTTGAGGAAATCGCGACGTAGCATCATCACCTCCCTCCTTCCAGCAATTGCATCCCTGTTCCTTCTGCCAGCCGAGCTACCAGCCGACCGCATAGGACGAGCGGCGCGGATCGGCACCCGCCGTCAAGACGCCGCTTGCGTTGTCCCGGGCGATTGCGCACACCGCTCCCGCGTTCCACGAGAATTCGGGCCACGGCTGCACCTCGTGGCCGAGTGCCGCGAGCGCGCGCGCGGTCGCCTCGGGCAGGCGCGCCTCCAGCGTGAGACGGGCGGGATAATAGTCATGCGGCGCAAACGAATTCGGGAAGCTGTGGCTGGCAAAGCGCGGGGCGCTGACCGCGGCCTGGAGGTCCATGCCGAAGACCGCGACGTTGAGCAGCACTTGCAGCATCGCCTGACTCTGCACGTCGCCTCCCGGCGTGCCGAAGGGCATCACCGCGCGCTCGCCGAAGAACGCGATCGCGGGATTGGGCGTGAGGCGCGGGCGCTTGCCGGGCTTGAGCGCGCTCGGATGGCCCCGGTCCGTGCGCGACTGGCAGCCGCGCGTGGAGGGGCAGAGCCCGGTGCCCGGGATCACCTCGCCGTCGCTCGACGAATCGCTCGGCGTCGCCGAGAAGACGTTGCCGCGGCGATCGATGGCCGCGACATAGGAGGTGTCGTGCGCGGTGCGGGGCACGCCCGCCGCCGCACCCGCCGCGACGGCGAGCTCGAGGCGCGGGGCCGGCTGATCGGGCCAGGCGCGGCCGGCAGGCGGCATCCCCGGTGCCGCGCGCTTGGGGTCGATCTCGGCGCGGCGCGCGGCGGCGTAGCGATCCGAAAGGAGCACCTCGAGCGGCACGTCGACGAAGCGCGGATCGCCGAAATAGGCCTCTCGATCGGCAAAGGCGAGCTTGATCGCCTCCGTGAGCATGTGGACGTAAGCCGGCGAATTGTGGCCGAGTGCCGCGAGGTCGACGCCGTCCAGGATATTGAGGGTCTCGGCCAGGACCGGTCCCTGGCACCAGGGGCCGCAGGTATAGAGCTCGACCTCGCCGAAGCGGCAGCGCGCGGGCGGCTCGAAGCGCACCTGATACTCAGCGAGATCTTCCTCCATGAGCCAGCCGCCATGCTCGCGATGGTAGGCGGCGATGCGCTTGGCGATATCGCCGCGGTAAAACGCGTCGCGCGCGGCTTGAATTCCGGCCACGCGGCCGCGCCGCTTCGCTGCCTTCTCCTCGTCCGCCATGTATTGCAGGCTGGCCGCGAGATCGCTCTGCACGAAGATCTCGCCGGAGGCCGGCGCGCGCCCGCGCGGCAGATAGATCGCGGCGTTCTGCGGCCAGCGCGCGTAGCGCGGCTCGTTGCGCGCAATATAGTCCGCCATCGGCGGATGCATGGGAAAGCCCTCGCGCGCGAGGCGGATGGCGGCGGCGGCGACCTCGCCGAAGCTCATGGTGCCGTAGCGCTCGAGGGCGGCGAGCCAGGCGGCGGGAGCCGCGGGCGTCACGGTGCGCAGCAGGCCCTCCGGGATCCGACCGCCGTGCTCCCGCTCGAAGTGCTCGATCGAGGCGGCGCGCGGCCATACGCCCAGCCCGTCGATCGTCACCACCTCGCGGCTCTCAGCAAGGTAGAGCATGATCGGCGCCACGCCTGCGACATTGACGATGTCGCTCTGCACCACGCCGAGCATGAAGCCCGCGGCCACGCCGGCGTCGATGGCGTTGCCGCCGGCCTCGAGGACGAGAAATCCCGCGTGCGCGGCGGCGAAGTGCGCGGCCGAGACCATGTGCCGGCTGCCCAGAAGGACGTGGCGATAGGTTCCTTCCCGGCCCAGTCCGACGATGCCCTTCCCCGTCCCGCTCATCCGCCGCTCCTCAAGGCTTCTCGCCCCGCATCGTCCGCTCGGGTGCCCCCACCTACGGCAACCCTACATCAAGCCGGTGCCGCTCGGAAGGCGAAATAGGCGTGCACCAGGCCCGCGACGTGAAAGCGCCGCAGCAAGGTTGACGAGGCCCCGTCGTACTGCATACAAAACGGGCATCCGGACGAGCCGGTTTCCGGCAGTAGCCTCCGCTGACGAGCGCACATCCCATGAGCGACGCACCCGAAATCTCGACCCTCGCCAATCTGGCCCCCGAGCCCTACCGCCTGCGTCTTCCCGGGCCCACCGCGGTGCCCGAGCGCGTGCGCCAGGCGATTGCGCAGCCGATGCTGGCGCATCGCGGACCCGAGTTCCGCGCCATTCTCGTCGAGAGCGAGGCCATGCTGCGGCCCGTGCTCGGCACGAAGAACCGCATGCTGCTCGTGGCCTGCACGGGGACCGGCATGATGGAGGCCTGTCTCGTCAACGTGCTGGCGCCGGGCGAGCGCCTGCTCGTCGTCGTCAACGGCCAGTTCGGCGAGCGCTTCGCCGCCATCGGCAAGGCGCTCGGAGTGGAGGTCGACACGCTCGACGTCCCTTGGGGCGAGGCGGTCGATCCGGCGGCCGTCGAGCGGCGCGTCAAGGACAAGGATTACCGGGCCGTGGTCCTGGTGCACAACGAGAGCTCGACCGGCGTCGTCGCCGACCTTCCCTCGATCGCGGCCGTGCTGCGCAACCGACCGACGCTCCTCGTCGTCGATTCCGTGAGCGGGCTTGGCGGGGTGGAGATGCGCCAGGACGCGTGGGGCGTCGACATTCTCGTCTCGGCCTCCCAGAAGGCGCTCATGTGCCCGCCCGGGCTCGGCATCGCGAGCGTCGGCGACAAGGCCTGGGAGGTCGTGCGCCGCGAGGGCGGGCTGCCGCGCTTCTACTTCGACTTCCGCCGCTACCGCGAGGAGATCGCAGAGGGTGCCACCCCCTATACCTCGGCCGTCGCCCTCATCCGCGGCCTCCATGAGGCGCTCGGCATGATCCACGAGGAGGGGCTCGACCGCGTGCTGGCGCGCCACCGCCGCCTCGCAAACGCGTTGCGCGCGGGATGCGCCGCGATCGGGCTGCCCTCCTTCGCAAAGGACGGAACGCTCTCCAATACCGTGTCGGTCTTCAAGCTGCCCGACGGCTTGGACGGCGGTGCCGTCGTGCGCCGGCTCCACGAGAAGCACCGCACCGTGATCGCCGGCGCGCGCAACAAGCTCGCGGGCAAGGTGATCCGCATCGGCACCATGGGCCATCTCTTCGACGGCGACATCCTGACGGACCTCATCCACCTCGAGGACGTGCTCGCCGAGCTCGGCCACCGCTTCGCGCGCGGTGCCGGCATCGCCGCGGCGGCGGCGCTCGGGCAGTAGCGTCCTCGTATCCCGATCCAAAATTTCGTCTCATCCGCAGATAGCCGTCATTGCGAGCGCAGCGAAGCAATCCAGTGCCCGCGGGATATCCCTCTCGTGGATTGCTTCGCCGCCCTTCGGGCGCCTCGCAATGACAGGTGTTTTCATGATGTCGTGAATTTCGGAACCAGCGCACTAGCCCGCGCTCAGCACGCGGACGGGCTTGCCGTCGAGGAAGGCGCGGATGTCCTCGACCGCGTCGCCGTAGGCCTGCCGGTAGTTCTCGGCGGTCACGTAGCCGAGGTGCGGCGTCAGCACCACATTGTCGAGCTTGCGCAGCGGATGGTCGGCCGCAAGCGGCTCGCTGTCATAGACGTCGAGTGCCGCACCCGCGAGGCGGCGGCGCTCGAGTGCCGAGATGAGTGCCGCCGTGTCGACGATCGGTCCGCGCGAGGTGTTGACGAGGTAGGCCGATGGCTTCATCAGCGCGAGCTCGGCGGCGGCCACGGCCGCGCGCGTGCGCTCGCTCAGCACCAGATGGATGGTGACGACGTCCGCGCGGCGGAAGAGCTCCTCCTTGGTCACGCGTGCCGCCCCGACCGCGGCCGCGCGCTCCGCCGTCAGGTTCTGGCTCCAGGCGATCGCCTCCATCCCGAAGGCCTTGCCGATCCGCGCCACCTGGCTGCCGAGATTGCCGAGGCCGAAGACGCCGAGCGTCTTGCCCTTGAGGCCCACCCCCACCGTCGTCTGCCAGCCGCCCGTGCGCATGTTGCGCTCCTCGCGCGGAATGTTGCGCACGAGCGAGAGGATGAGGCCCCAGGTGAGCTCGGCCGTCGGGTAGGGCAGCATGTCCGTGCCGCAGACGATGATGCCGCGCGCCGCGGCTGCCTTGACGTCGATCGAGGCGTTGCGCTTGCCCGTGGTGACGAGGAGCTTGAGCTTCGGCAGCCGCTCGAGGAGCGCTTTCGGGAAGGGCGTGCGCTCGCGCATGGCGACCACGATCTCGAAATCGGCGAGCCGCTTCGCCACCTCGTCCACATCCGCGCGCGTGTCGCGGAAGACCGTCGCCTCGACCGCCGGCTTGAGGCTTTCCCAATCGGCGGACGCGAGCGCTACACCCTGGTAGTCGTCGAGAATGGCCGCGCGCATGCTCACCTCTTGCCCCTTGAGCTCGCCCGCCTCGTTCGGCGCGGCTTGCGCGCCGCGGCCTTGGCACCCGCGGCCTCCTCCACCACCTCGCGCGCGACGCGGAAGCCGTCGAGCGAGGCGGGGATGCCGCAATAGATCGCGACCTGGAGCATCACCTCCTGGATCTCGCTCGGCGTAATGCCGTTATTGAGGGCCCCCCTCACGTGAAGTCGCAGCTCGTGCGGGCGATTGAGCGCGCACAGCATGGCGAGATTGAGGAAGCTGCGCGTCTTGCGCGAGAGTCCCGGCCGCGACCAGATCCTGCCCCAGCAATATTCGGTGGTGAGCTCCTGGAACGGCATGGTGAAGGGCGTCGCGGAGGCGATGCTCCTGTTCACATAGGCGCGGCCCAAGACCGCGCGGCGCACCCTCAGGCCCTTCTTGAAAAGATCGCTTGCCATGGCATTTGACTCCTCTCTCATCGTTGCGTCCGTGCCGAGCGCAGCATGGCTCTTCACACCCTGCCTGATCAAGTGACCTTGCGGGGCGGTAGTGGGTCAGTTTCACCTCATCCTTCGAGACGGCCGCTTCGCGGCCTCCTCAGGATGAGGTTAAACCCAAGCGCCAAGTCCTCATCCTGAGGAGCGTCGCGCTTGCGACGCGTCTCGAAGGATGGGGACTTGGGCAACGTGACCTACTACTTGCGGGCCGCAGGGTTGACTCGCTTCCGGCGCAGTCTATGCTCTAGGCCATCGCCGAACAAATGCGCGAAGGCCAGTCGTGGCACGGCGGCTGAGCACGGAGCCGCTCAAAGGGCGCAAGGCGAGAGGGAGGATGGCGTGACAATCCGGCAACTCGTCAAGTGGGCGCTCGCGGCCCTCGCACTCGCCATTCCGGCGGGCCCGACGGGCGCGCGCGCAGAAGAGAAGGTCGTCGTCTACACGGCGAACGACGACACGCTCAACAATCTCGCCTTCGAGGCCTTCAGCAAGGAGACTGGCATCAAGGTCGAGCCGGTCTCGGCCGGCTCGGGCGTCGTCTTCAAGCGCATCCAGGCCGAGAAGGACCGGCCCCAGGGCGACGTGGTGTGGGGCGTGAGCCGCTCGCTCCTGCAAACCAATAAAGCCTATTTTGCACCCTACAAGTCCGTCAACCTCGATGCCATACCGCCCGAGTTCCGCGACCCCGACAATCTCTGGATCGGCAACAACGTGCATCTCGCGGTGATCCTCGAGAACAGCAAGGCGCTGGGCGAGCTAGCGGGGCCGAAGAGCTGGGAGGACCTCCTCGCGGCCAAGTGGAAAGGCAAGATCGCCTTCACCGACCCGGCCAACTCCGGCTCGGCCTACACGACCGTGACCCTGCTCGTGGATATTTGGGGCGGCGGCGAGGTGGGCTGGAGCAAGGTGAAGCAGCTCTTCGCCAATCTCAAGGTGCTCAACCGCTCCTCCCTCGTCTTCGAAGGGGTCGGCAACGGCGAGTATCCGCTCGGCATCTCGCTCGAGTACGCGGGCTATCTCTGGGCCCACAACGGCGCGCCGATAAAGGTGATCTATCCCTCGGACGGCACCGTGCCGATGATGGAGGGCTGCGCCGTGATCAAGGGCGGTCCCGACGGCGAGGCCGCCAAGAAATTCGTCGACTGGGTCAACCGCAAGGACGTGCGCGAGATGATCCTCAAGTCCTTCTTCCGGCGCCCGGCGCGCGGGGACCTCGACTTGGCGCATCTGCCCGGAAGCATGCCCGCGCTCTCCAGCCTCAAGATCATCAAATACGACGAGGAAGCCTGGACCGCGAAGCGCAAGGAGACGCTCGACAAGATCCGGGACATCATCCAGGAGACGCGATAGGAAGTTATTTTCAACCTTCTCGATTCTCGGCAGCAGAATGTTAGAGGCTGAGCGGCCTTGACCAGCATCGCGATCGAGGGGGTGAGCCGGGCCTTCGGCTCCGTGCGCGCGGTGCGCGAGGTCTCGCTCCTGATCGGCGAGGGCGAGTTCTTCACGCTCCTCGGCCCGTCCGGCTGCGGCAAGACCACGCTCCTGCGCATGATCGCGGGCTTCGCCGAGCTCGATGCCGGCAGCATCTCCTTCGGCGACCGCCGCATCGACCGCCTGCCGCCGCACCGGCGCAACACCGGCATGGTCTTCCAGAACTACGCCATCTTCCCCAATCTCGACGTTGCCGGCAACGTCGCCTACGGTCTCAAGGCGCGGCGCGTGGCGGGAGCAGAGATCGCGCGGCGCGTCGAGGAGGCGTTGCGACTCGTCCATCTCGAGGGCATGGACGGGCGCTGGCCGCACCAGCTCTCGGGCGGGCAGCTCCAGCGCGTGGCGATCGCGCGCGCGCTCGTCATCGAGCCCGAGGTGCTGCTGCTCGACGAGCCGCTCTCCAATCTCGACGCGCAGCTCCGCGTCGAGATGCGCGGCGAGATCCGCCAACTGCAGCAGACCCTCGGCATCACGGCGATCTACGTCACCCACGACCAGGAGGAGGCGCTCGCGATCTCCGATCGCATCGCCGTCATGCGCGGCGGCTCGCTCGAGCAGATCGGCCGGCCGGACGAGATCTACCGCCGTCCCGCCACTCCCTTCGTCGCCGAGTTCATGGGCGTCACCAACCTCCTGACCGGCACGGTCGTTGAGAGCGATAGTGCTGGCGTCGTGGTGCGCGTGGGCGAGGCCGAATTCCGTCTCGGCGGCATCGCCGCCGCCACGGGTGCCTCGCTCACCTTCTGCCTCAGGCCCGAGGCCTTGCGGCTTCTCGCTCCGGGAGAGGTGCCGCCCGACGGCTGGGCGACGCTCGCGGCGACGCTCGCGCGCGTCGAGTTCCTGGGGGCACTCACCCGCCTCGAGCTGCGCCTTTCCGACGGCACGCCGCTGCGCGCGGCTCTCCTCGACCGCCCCGTCCAAGGTATCGGCGAAAGCGACGTGCTCCGCCTCGCCTACGACCCGCGGCGGCTCGTCGCCTTCGGCGCGTCATGAGACCGAGGCTTCCCCGCGATCCCTTTCCGCAAGCCGTGACCGCGGCCGGCTTCGCCTTTCTCGGC
>DATEQI010000455.1:0-5774 GCA_035272805.1 Alphaproteobacteria bacterium
ACCCGGCCGCCCTCGTCGCGGCTGAGCAAGTCGACCACGGCGATCACCTCCTTGACCTCGATCTCGATGCCGGCCTCCTCGCGCACCTCGCGGCGGGCCGCCTCGGCGACGCTCTCGCCGAGATGCTGGGCACCCCCCGGGATGCTCCATTGCCCCTCGCGCGGCGGCTTGCCGCGCTTGATCAGCAGCACCTCCTCGCCGCGAAAGACGAGCGCGCCGACGCCGGCGATGGGCCGCTCGGGATAGCTGCGCGTCATGAGCGGCATTATACGGCAGCGCAGCACCGCCCGCCAAGAAGTGCGCCCGGCGCGCGCGGTCCTAAATCGAGGGTAATTAGATGCTATGAGGCGAGCGAGGAGGGATAAGGACACGCAAGGCTTTGAATTAGGACACCTCGGGACGTGGGAGCGTCAACCGGTAAGCAAAATAGGTCCAGCCACTGTTGCTGTTTTTCAGCAGCTGTTTGCGCTTGAACCCGTTCATTTTGATGAGGTGCTTGAAGAACATGAGATCGCCCGATGTTCCGAAGGACATCAATATGCGCCCCTGATCGTTGAGGTACTGTCGGGCCGTCGAGAAGAACTCCCGCAAGCTTTTATAGTCTTTGTCGGCGCAGCTCATTTCGAACAAGTCGCGGGGTGCGGACCATCGGAACGGCGGATCGAAGATGATCAAATCGAATTTCCCCTCAATCCGATCGAACAGATTGCCTTCCAGGACGCGCACGCGGGCGGACAGCTTGTTTCGCCTGACGTTTGATCGCGCGCATCGTACCGCCATCGGATTGATGTCTACCGCCGTGACATTAGCGCCCTTGGAAGCCGCGAGTATGGCTTGGATGCCAGACCCGGTCCCCATATCCAACACGGTGTCGGTTTCTCGTGTCTCTTTTAACACCGCCCTTGCCAAAAGATTGTAGTTCGGCGGTACGGGAGTAAGGACATCGCGGGGGACAACGAGCATCCTTCCATAGAAATTCAGCGAGATCCGCTTCCGACGCTTGCGATGCCTCGCATAAACTTTCTCTTGCCACGCGAGCCTTTTGCGCGCGGCGGCTTCCGACATCATGGGTTTATGACCCACCTCGCGCGCTTTCGTCTTTGTCACGGCCGTTTCCTTAACTCTGCCCGCCCTCAATTACCGTAAATCGCCCGAATTTGGACAGCACCCCGCCCGGCGCGCGCCCTTGGCGGGGCCAAAAGCATCGGCGGACCACGGCCTATGCCGCGCGTGCGCGCGCGCGGGCCTTCGGCAGATCGATGGGCAGCTCGGTATTCATCCTCGCCAGCGCCGCATCGATAATCCACATCTGCGAGTGGTGACGCAGATCGAGCAGTCGGCGCACCGAGTTTTCCGGCATGCCAAGCTCATTCGCGAGCTTGAGCTTCGACCAACCGCGGACGCGCATGGTCTCGTAAACGGCGAGCTTGGCGGTGACGAGCGACGGCAGCACCGCGCGATTTCGCCCGGAATGCGCCGCACCTTGCCGCGGCAACCGCCGACCGGCCTTCATGTAGCCTTCGAGTGCCGCGATCACGCAATCGACGGCGTTGGCGCGCGCCTCCTCTTCCGTCTCGCCCTCGGTCAGCGCCTCCGGAATGCGGGGAAAGCGCACGAGCCACCACCCGTTCTCCTGCCGCTTCAGCCTGTAGCGAAATCCCAATGCCATCTTCAATCCTCCAAGTCGCGCTTCGCCAGTCCGAGCTGCCGCACTTGCGACTGTTCGCACATATCTGTGCGAACAGCAACGCTCGGGAAAGCCAGCCTTTGAGCCATGATTCTCTGAATATCCTGGTGGCGGATTTCTGTAGTGGGTCACGTTGCCCAAGTCCTCATCCTTCGAGACGCGTCGCAAGCGCGACGCTCCTCAGGATGAGGACTTGGAGCTTGGGTTTCACCTCATCCTGATGAGGCCGCGAGGCGGCCGTCTCGAAGGATGAGGTGAAACCGACCCACTACGCGGCTTTCGCCCTTGCTGCGCTGCGCCTGCGCCTGCGCTAAGCTCGCGCTCCCTGTGGTTGGCGAAGGACGCGAGGGCGCATGGCCGAGACTTTCATCCTCACCCCGGGCAGGCTCCGTCTTGCGGAGTTGCGCGCGCTTTATGAGCACGAGCACCCTGTGGAGCTCGATGCCGGTGCGGTTGCCGCGATCGACGCCGCCGCCGCGACGGTGGCGCGGCTTGTCGCCGAGGGCCGGCCGATCTACGGCGTCAATACCGGCTTCGGCCGGCTCTCGACCACGCACATTCCGGAGGACGAGCTCGCCGAGCTGCAGCGGCGCCTCTTGCTCTCCCACATGGCGGGCGTGGGCGAGGCGCTCCCGGACAAGGTCGTGCGCTTGGTCCTCGTGCTCAAGGCCGCGAGCCTCGCGCGCGGCTATTCCGGGTGCCGGCACGCGCTGATCACGGCACTCCTCGCACTCGCCAATGCCGGCGTCCACCCGCTTGTGCCGTGCCAGGGCTCGGTCGGCGCCTCGGGCGACTTGGCCCCCCTCGCCCATCTCTCGGGCGTCCTCATCGGGGTGGGCGAGGTGCGCCACCAAGGCGCGCTCTTGAGCGCGCGCGAGGGGCTGGCGCGGGCCGGCTTGACGCCCATGAGCTTGGCGCCCAAGGAGGGGCTCTCCCTCATCAACGGCACGCAGGTCTCGACCGCGCTGGCGCTCGCCGGCCTCTTCGCCGCCGAGGATGGCTTTGCCGCGGCACTTGCAGCGGGGGCCTTGAGCATCGACGCCGGCCTCGCCTCGGACGCGCCTTTCGATCCGCGCATCCAGGCGGTGCGCGGCCAGCCGGGCCAGAGTGCCGTCGCTGCCGTGCTCGCGCGGCTCACCGCCGGGAGCGAGATCCGCCGCTCGCATCTCGTCGGCGACACGCGCGTCCAGGACCCCTACTCGCTGCGTTGCCAGCCGCAGGTGATGGGTGCCGTCCTCGATCAGTTGCGCCACGCGGCCGCGGTGATCGAGCGGGAGGCGAATGCGGTCTCGGACAATCCCCTCGTTTTCGCGGAGAGCGGCGAAGTGCTCTCGGGCGGCAATTTCCACGCCGAGCCGGTGGCCCTCGCGGCGGACTCGATGGCGCTCGCCATCGCCGAGACGGGTGCGCTCTCCGAGCGCCGCACCGCCCTTCTCGTCGATGCGAATTTCAGCGCCGGCCTGCCGCCCTTCCTCGTGCGCGAGGCGGGGCTCAATTCCGGCTTCATGATCCCGCAGGTGACCGCCGCAGCACTGGTCAGCGAGAACAAGGCGCTCGCCGCCCCTTCGAGTATCGACAGCCTGCCCACCTCGGCGGGCCAGGAGGACCATGTCAGCATGGCAACCTACGCCGCGCGGCGTCTCATCGCCATGACCGAGAACCTGCGCCACATCGTCGCGATCGAGCTCCTCGCGGCGGCGCAGGGGGTCGAGCTGCGCGCGCCGCTCGCGACGAGCCCTGCGCTCGCGCGGGTGCTGGCCCTCTTACGCACGCGCGCCGCCGCTTACGACGCCGACCGCGCGCATGCGCCCGATATCGCCGCCGTTGCCGAGCTCATCGCGAGCGGGGCGTTCCGCCGGCTGGTCGAGCTCCCCATTTGCGCTTGACCGCGGCCGCGGCGGCGGCGCTCTCTCTAATAGGGCAATGGATTCCGAAAAAAGCGCGAGGGCGACATGAAGGTGGTCATCACGGGTGGGGCGGGCTTCATCGGGCGCATGCTGGCGGCGCGCATTCTCGCGCGCGGCAAGCTCACGGGCCCGTCGGGCACGCCCGCGCCGATCGACGAGCTGGTCCTTTTCGATGCGGTGCTGCCGCCGAGCCTGCCCGCCCCACTCGCAGGCCACGTCAAAGCGGTGGCCGGCGACGTAGCCGACCGCGCCCTGATCGAGGGCCTGATCGACCGCGACGATATCTCGGTCTTCCACCTCGCCTCGGTGGTGAGTGCCGGTGCCGAGCAGGACTTCGACCTCGCCATGCGCGTCAATCTCGACGGCGGCCGCAACGTTCTCGAGGCCTGCCGCAAGCGCAAATCCACCCCTCGCCTCGTCTTCACCAGCTCGATCGCGGTCTTCGGCGCCCCTGGCATGGGCCCCCGGGTCGACGATCTCACCAAGGAGACGCCGCAGACGACCTACGGGATCACCAAGGCGATCGGCGAGCTTCTGGTCAACGACTACACGCGCAAAGGCTTCCTCGACGGCCGCTCGGCGCGGCTGCCGACGGTGATCGTGCGGCCGGGCAAGCCCAACAAGGCCGCCTCGAGCTTCGTGAGCGGCGTCATCCGCGAGCCCCTCAACGGCGAGCCCTGTCATTTGCCGGTCGGGCTCGACACGATCATGCCGGTGCTCGGCTATCGCTCGATCGTCGAGAACCTGATCCGGCTCCACGAGGCCGCGGGCGAGGCGATCGGCGCCGACCGCGCCGTGAGCTTCCCCAGTCTCGATGTCAGCTTGAGCGAGATGATCGCCGCCTTGAGGCGCACAGCTGCCGGGCGCAAGCTGGGGCCCATCGAGGTGAGGCCCGAGCCCGGGATCGCGCGCATCGTGGCCGGCTGGCCCACGGGCACCGGCTGGGCGAAGGCGGCCGCCTTGGGCCTCACAGCTGAGCCGGACATCGATACGATCATCCGCGCCTATATCGAGGATTTCTTGGGGAATTGACGAGGGCACGCCGCGGCGGCCGGAGATCAGCATAGCATGCTCGGCAATCTGTTTTCCTCGCTACCCCAGGCCGGTGCGGAGGAGCGCTTCACGGTGCTGGCCGAGAGCGATCATGTCCGCATCGAGCGCATCCTGTCGAGCGGCCAGGCCAGCCCGCCCGGCTTCTGGTACGACGAGGAATGGAACGAGTGGGTGGTGGTGCTGCGCGGCTCGGCGATCTTGCGCTTCGCCGACCAGGCGGAGGCGCTGGTGCTGGGGCCTGGCGACCATGTCGACATCGCCGCCCACCGCCGACACCGCGTCGAGGCGACGGCCGCGGGCTCGCCCACCGTTTGGCTCGCGGTCCATTACCGCTGAGCCGGACCGCAGCTCCCGAAATAATGACGATTTTTTGATGCGGCCATGAGCTGCGTACGGGGTTCACGGCACCCATATTCTGTGGGAGAATTCGCCCCAAGGCGCCGGACGGGGCTCTCGTTTCCCCCCAAAAAGGGACTCACGCGGCCAAAGCGGGAAGGGTGTGACGCCCGTCACTCAAGCGACCAGTCTGCCTTGTGAACCTCGGCTTGAGCTGAGCGCCGCCATGGCGGCCTGCCGCGCCGCGACCTCTGCGCGCGCGGCCGAGCTCGGCGACGATGCCTTGCGCGCCCAGCCCGATCCGGCTTTCAGCCCGATCGGCTGGCACATCGGCCACATCGCCTATACGGAGGCGCTCTGGCTCACGCCGGGAGCCGATCCCCATCCGGAATGGGAGCTTCTCTTCCGGCAGGACGGCATGCCCAAATGGGCGCGGCGCAACCTGCCGTCTGCTCCTCAACTCGCGGAATATCTCGCCGCCGTGCGCGCGCTCGCGCTCGCACGACTGGAGAGCGGACTTTCCGACGACGAGCTTCCGATCTGGCGTTTCGTGCTCCAGCACGAGGCCCAGCACGCCGAGACCGTCTCGATCGTGCGCCGGCTCGCCGGCATCGACGGGACGCCGCCCGGCGGCACCGTGCGAGCGGAGGATGAGGAGCTCGTCGCAGTGCCGGCGGGACTTGCACGCCAAGGCCATGACGGGCCGGAGGCGCTCGACAACGAGCGGCCGGTCCGCGCCGTCGAGCTTCCCGCCTTTCGCCTCTCGCGCCGGCCGGTGAGCGAGCGGCAAT
>DATEQI010000456.1:0-13512 GCA_035272805.1 Alphaproteobacteria bacterium
GCCGAACAAGACGACGGCGCTTCAGGCGAGCGTGAGCAAGCTGAGCGTCGTCTTGAGCGGATCGCAGTGAGATCACGGATGGCGGGAGCCGCCGTGCGGGCGGCCAAGGAAAGCGGCCAAAGGGGCAATCTCGGCGGGAGAGCGCATGTCGTGGAATAACAAGGTCATCTGGTCCGAGGGCATGTTCCTTCGGACGCAGCATTTCCAGCAGAACGACCGCTATGTCGAGAGCCTTGTCCGCAGCCGGGTCGCGGACCTCCGCCCCCACCCGTGGGGGCTTTCCGAGCTCGAGATCAATCGCTCGCTGCTCTCTACCGGCAAATTCGCGCTGAGCACCTGCCGCGGCGTGCTGGCCGACGGCACGCCCTTCAATATCCCCGAGGATGTGCCGCATCCCGAGCCGCTCGACCTGCCCGAGAACCTCCACGACTGCGTGGTCTACTTGACGCTGCCGGTACGCCAACCGGGCGGCGTGGAAGTCGACGGGAGCGGAGGCGACCAGGCGGCGGCGCGCTACCATGTCGAGGAATACGAGGCCGTCGACAGCAACAGCGGCTCCGACACGGTCGCCCAGCTGCGCATCGGCAAGCTGCGCCTCAAATACATGCTGGCGACCGACGAGCGCGGCGGCTATCTGAGCCTCGGCCTCGCGCGCGTGGTGGAGGTGAAGGCCGACCGCACGGTGGTGCTCGACGAGAGCTACATCCCCTCCTGCCTCGACTGCATGGTCTCCGGCGTGCTCGCGAACTTCCTCACGGAGCTGGTCGGCCTCTTTCACCACCGCGGCGAGGCGCTCGCCGCGCGCGTCGTCGGCTCCGGCACCAAGGGCGTTGCCGAGATCGCCGACTTCCTCCTCCTCCAGGTGGTGAACCGCCTTGAGCCGCTCCTCGCCCATATGGCGACGGGCGCCGCGATCCATCCTGAACGGTTCTTCTGCTTGGGCCTCGAAATCGCCGGCGAGCTCGCCACCTTCACCTCGCCCACCAAGCGCCCGCCCCAGTTCCCGATCTACAAGCACGACGATCTCGAGTCCTGCTTCGCCCCCCTCATCGCCGAGCTCAGGCAATCGCTGAGTGCCGTGCTCGAGCAGACCGCCATCGCCATCGAGCTGCAGGAGCGCCGCTACGGCATCCACGTGGCCACGATACCCGATCGCGCCCTCCTCACGCGGGCGAGCTTCGTGTTGGCGGTGAAGGCCGATATCCCGATGGAGACGCTGCGCCGGAATTTCCCCAACCAGGCGAAGATCGGACCGGTCGAGCAGATCCGCGAGCTGGTCAACGTCGCCTTGCCCGGCGTGCCGGTGCGCGCCCTGCCCGTGGCGCCGCGCCAAATCCCCTATCACGCGGGCGTCAGCTACTTCGAGCTCGACCGCAGCAGCCAATATTGGAAGCAGATGGGCAAGTCGGGCGGGTTGGCGCTTCACGTGGCCGGCGATTTCCCCGGCCTGCAGCTCGAGCTCTGGGCCATCAAAGAGTAGGGGCAGATGTCGACGGACGACCCATTCGCCGAGCCGGAGGAATCCGAGCATACGGTCATCAGGCCGACGCCCGGCGGGCGCCGCGGCGCGGCACCGGAGGCAGGTGCGCCCGCGGGTGCCCCGCAAGCGCCGCCGCCGCTTGGCGACGGCGAGCCGCTCCCGGTCCCGCTCATCGGCGTCAATGCGCTCGTCAGCGCCGCCTCGCCCATCCTCCACCTCGCCGTGCGGCTCAAGAGCAGCGTCACCCACAACGACGTGGAGGGGCTGCGCACCCGCGTGGTCGCCGAAATCAAGGCGTTCGAGCGCCGTGCCGCCCAGGCCGGCGTCTCGGCCGAGGTAGTGCGCGCGGCGCGCTACGCGCTCTCTGCCACCATCGACGATCTCGTCCTCAATACGCCGTGGGGCAGCGCCAGCCTGTGGACCAAGCAGAGCATGGTCAGCACCTTCCACAAGGAGACCTTCGGCGGCGAGCGCTTCTTCGATCTCCTCGAGATGATGAACCGGGATCCGGCGCGCAATCTGGAGATGCTGGAGCTGCTCTACCTCTGCATCACCCTCGGCTTCGAGGGGCGCTTCCGCGTCGCTCCGCGCGGGGCGACGCAGCTCAACGAGGTGCGCGACAGCCTCTATCGCACCATCCGGCTGCGCCGCGGCGACTTCGAGCGCGACCTCTCGCCCCATTGGAAGGGCATCGCGGTCAAGCATGTGCCTTTCGGGGCCAACGTGCCGCTCTGGGTGCTCGCCATCACGGTCGCGGTGGCGCTCACGCTGATGTATGCGGCGTTCAGCCTGGCGCTCAACCGCAAATCCGACGAGGCCTTCGCCCGGCTCGGGGCCCTCCAGCCGACCGAGCCCCTCGTCTTCTCGCGGCCCGAGCCGCCGAAGCCGCCGCCGAGCACGCAGCTGAGCCGCATCAAGGGCTTTCTCGAGGACGAGATAAGGGCCGGTCTGGTGAGCGTCTTCGAGGACAATTCGTCCATCACGGTGCGCATCACCGGGAGCGGCATGTTCCCCTCCGGCAGCGATCAGGTCGAGCCGCGCTTCCTGCCCATCATCACTCGGATCGGCGATGCCCTCAACGACGAGGCGGGCAAGGTCCTCATCGCCGGCTACACCGACAATGTGCCGATCCGCACGCTGCGCTTCCCCTCGAACTGGCAGCTCTCGCTCGCCCGCGCGCAATCGGTTCAGCGCCTGCTCGCGGATCATCTCAAGGACGCAGCGCGGCTCTCCTCCCAGGGTTTCGGCGAGACCCACCCGATCGCCGCCAACGCCACGACCGAGGGCCGCAACGCGAACCGACGCATCGAGGTCGTGCTGATGACCGAGAACCCGCAGGCCGTTCTCGCCCCCCAGCCGGCGATCAAGCCATGACCGTCCATTAGGAAGCGTCGCGCGATGCTCAAGAAGGCCGTCGCCATCCTGAAATCCCGCGAACTGATCGCGCTTGTCGGCGTGGTGCTCCTCTCGCTTCTCGTCTGGCTCCTGGGGCCGCTCATTGCCATCGCGGACTATCATTTCCTCGAGAACGCCCTCGTCCGCTTCGCCGTCATCCTCGTCCTCTTCGTGCTGTGGGCCCTTCTCCTCCTGCGCACGCGCGCGCGCGACCGGCAGAAGAACGAGGAGCTCGTGACGAGCCTCGTGGCGGCCCCGCCGCCGGGCCAGGCCGGAGCGAGCGACGAGGTGCCGGCGCTCAAGGAGCGCTTCCAGGAAGCCCTCGCCCTCCTGCGCAAGAGCAAGCTCGGCGGCGAATCGCGCCGGCAATATCTCTATCAGCTGCCGTGGTACATCATCATCGGACCTCCGGGTGCGGGGAAGACCACGGCTCTCGTCAATTCGGGGCTCAACTTCCCGCTCGCCGACCAGCTCGGCAAGAACGCCGTGCGCGGCGTCGGCGGCACGCGCAACTGCGACTGGTGGTTCACCGACGAGGCGATCCTCATCGACACGGCCGGCCGCTACACCACCCAGGACAGCAACCAGCTCGCCGACAGTGCCGCGTGGAGCGGCTTCCTCGACCTCCTGCGGAGCAATCGCCCGCGCCAGCCGATCAACGGCGTCCTCCTGGCGATCAGCCTCCTCGACCTCGCGACACTTTCCGAGAAGGAGCGCTACGCGCATGCCCGCGCCATCAAGCAGCGCATCGGCGAAATCCGCGACCGCCTCGGAGTCCGCTTCCCGGTCTATGTCCTCTTCACCAAGGCCGACCTCTTCGCCGGCTTCGTCGAGTTCTTCGACGATCTCGGCCGCGAGGACCGCCAGCAGATCTGGGGAGTGACCTTCCCGTTCGACGAAAAGAGCGAGGGCGGCGGTACGGCGGCACTCTTCGGCGAGGAATTCGACGCCCTGATGACGCGGCTCGAGGATCGCCTGCTGGCGCGGCTCCAGCAGGAAGCCGACATCGTGCGGCGCAAGCTGATCTTCGGCTTTCCGCAGCAGGTGGCCTCGCTCAAGCATGCCGCCGAGGATTTCCTCAACGAGATCTTCCGGCCGAGCCGTCTCGAAGAGACCCCGATGCTGCGCGGCGTGTATTTGACCAGCGGCACGCAGTTCGGCACCCCGATCGACCGCCTGATGGGGATCATCGCCTCGACCTTCGGCTTGGCACGCCAGACGCTGAGCGGCTTCTCCGGCGCCGGGCGGAGCTACTTCATCACCCGCCTTCTCAAGGACGTGGTCTTCGCCGAGGCGGGCATCGTCAGCACCAACCGGCGCGTCGAGCGCCGCAACCTGTGGATACGCCGCGCCGCCTACGCCTTATCGGCGGCGATCGTTTTCGGCATGGGTGCCCTGTGGCTGAGCAGCTTCTACGGCAACATGGCGCTCATCGAGAGCGTCGAGGCCTCCGTCGCCAAGTACAGTGAGGAAATCAGGGGCGTCACCCTCACCAGCTTCGACGACAGCGATCTCAAGACGGTTCTGCCGCCCTTGGGCACGCTGCGCGGCATGCCGACGGGCTATGCCGAGCGCGATACGCCGGCCCCCTTGCGCCTGAACTTCGGTCTCTATCAGGGCGACAAGCTCGGCTTCCAGGCGCTCGACGCCTACCGGCGGGCACTCAACGGGCTGCTCCTGCCGCGCATCCTCGGCGGGCTGGAGCGTGATCTGCGCGCCAACTTGGCACGGCCGGACTATCTCTACGAGGCGCTCAAGATCTATCTCATGCTCGGCCGTAAGGGCCCGCTCGACATCGCCTTCGTCAAGCAATGGATGGTGCTGCAATGGGCGAACGCCTACCCGGCGCCAGGCGAGCAGCCGATGCGCGAGGCGCTCGAGCAGCATCTCACGGCGCTCCTTGCAACACCGCTCAGCGAGGTGCCGCTCGACACCGGATTGATCCAGCGGACCCGACAGATCCTGCTGCAAACGCCCCTCGCGGCGCGCGCCTACAGCCTGATCGTGCACGGGCCGGACGCCGGCAAGCTGCAGGAATGGAACGCGCTCAATGCCGGCGGAGCGGAGACCGACCGGGTGTTCGTGCGGCGCTCGGGCCGGCCGCTCACGGAAGGTATTCCCGGCATCTACACCGTCGAGGGATTCCACCGCGTCGTCCTCCTCGACCTCAAGGGCATCGCGCGCGAGGTCGCCAAGGAGAGCTGGGTGCTGGGGGCGGCGAATGAGCACAAGCCGACCCTCGAGGAGACCGCCAAGCTCGAGAAGGACGTGCTCAGCCTCTATATGACCGACTACGCTGGCAAGTGGGATGCCTTGCTCGGCGATCTTGCGATCGTGCCGCTCGGCAGCCTGGGCCAGACGGTCGAGGTGCTCAACATCCTATCCGGCCCGGCCTCGCCGCTGCGCCGCCTTTTGGTCGAGATTTCGCGCCAGACGACGCTCTCCAAGACGCCGGGCGTGCTGCCGACCACCGCCGCGGACACCGCCAAGGTGGCGGCCAAGGAGGGGATCACCGAGGCGCAATCCGCCGCCAAGACCCTCGAGGCCCAATCGGCCACGGCGGCGCGCCTTGCCAACATCGTGGGCGCCAATCCCCAGGCGACCCCCCTGCCCGGCAAGGAGATCGACGACCGCTACAAGGCGCTCCACGACCTGGTCGCCGGGACGCCTTCCGGCCTCGACCGCGTGATCACCATGCTCTCCGCACTTTACACCGCCATGGCGACCGACGGGGCCCAGGCCGTGACGCCTCTTGTGCCTACCGGACCGGCAGCGCAGCTCGCCGCCGAGGCCGGCCGCCTTCCGGCCCCCTTGCGCTCCTGGACCGAGGCCGTCGTCCAAGGCAACTCCGCGGTCACCGTCAAGGGTGCCCGCGAGCGCATCAATGCCGCGTGGAAGTCCAATGTGCTGCCGTTTTGCCAAAAGGCGCTCGACAACCGCTACCCGATGGTCCGCGGCAGCTCCGCCGACGTGACGATCGACGATTTCTCGCGCCTCTTTTCCCCCGGCGGCCTGATCGACGCCTTCTTCGACAGCGAGCTCAAGTCGTTCGTCAACACGACCGAGCGGAGCTGGCGCTGGCAGCGTGTCGAGAACGTCGGCGTCGGCTCCTCGAACGAGGCGCTGCTGCAATTCCAGCGCGCCGCCGCGATCCGCGACAGCCTGTTCGCCGGCGCCAAGGCGCCGCACATCAGGTTCACCGTGACGCCGCTCTCGCTGGACGCGGGAGCGACGCAGGTCCTGCTCAGCATCGATGGGCAAGCGCTCAGCTATAAGCACGGGCCGCCCATCGCGACCCAGCTGCAATGGCCCGGCACGACCGGCGTCGCCGAGGCGCGGGTGGCATTCTCGGCAACTGCTGCGGATGCCGCCTCGCCGCCCTCGCCTTTGAGCATCACGCTCTCCGGCCCCTGGTCGTTGTTCCGCCTCCTCGACAAGGCGACGGTCACGCGCTCGACGCTCTCCGAAAAGATGACCGTCGCCTTCGCGCTCGGCGGCCACAGCGCGAGCTTCGAGCTCGACGCCAACAGCGTGGTCAATCCCTTCATGCTCGATGCATTGGAGCGTTTCCGGTGTCCGCCATCCCTCTAAGCGCCGAAAAATCGCCGGCACTCCTCGGCTATTACGGCAAGGTGCCGGTCAAGGGCGATTTCGTCGGGCAGGGCTTGCCGCGGGCCTTTCTCGATCCGTGGGACGGCTGGTTGCAGGAAGCGCTGGGCCGCAGCCGGGAGCAGCTCGGCGACGGTTGGCTGGCGAGCTATCTCGTGAGTCCGATCTGGCATTTCGCCTTGCCGGCGGGGCTCTGCGGCGAATGGGCCGTGGCCGGCGTGCTGATGCCGAGTGTCGACCGCGTCGGGCGCTACTACCCGCTCATGGTGGCAGCACTCCTCCCGGAGCCCGTCCCTCCCGCACGCCTCGCGGCGGGCGCCGAGGTCTGGTACGCGCAGGCCGAGACACTGGCGCGCTCGTCGCTCGAGGAAAGCTTCGATCTCGCCGATTTCGACGCCCTCGTCGCGCGCATGGACCCGCCCGGTGCGGCGCCGGCTGAGGCCGGCGATGCCGCCACGGCCGGTCCTGCCGCTGCCGACGGCGGCTGGCGCATGGCACTCTCCTCGACGGGTGGGCTCGCCGCGGCCTATGCCGGCATCGTCGATCGCCAGCTTGCGTCGAGCTATCCGCGCTACAGCCTGTGGTGGTCGTCCGGCTCCGACCAGGTTCAGCCGTCCTTCCTCGTCGTCGGCGGCATGCCCCGCGCCGACGGTTTTTCCGCCCTCCTCGACGGGCGCTGGGAGAAATGGAATTGGGCGAGCGACGGCGACGGTGGCGGCACCGCCGCCGCGCCGCTGCCCTGGGCGTGATGGGCGCGCGCACGCCTGCCTTCCGCTTCGCTTCGGCGTCGCGCACGCACGTAGGCCGCGTCCGCAAGCGCAACGAGGATGCCGTGCTGGAGCGGCCGGATCTCGGGCTCTGGGCGGTCGCCGACGGGATGGGCGGCCACGAGCGCGGCGACTATGCCAGCCGGCAGATCGTGGGCTCGCTCAACGAGACGGCCGCACCCACGAGCGGTGCGGCGTTCCTCCGCGACGTGAAGACCCGGCTGAGTGCCGTCAACCAGACGCTGCGCTCAGCAGCACTCGCCGCCGGGCACGATGCCATGATCGGCAGCACGGTCGTAGCCCTCCTCGCCTTCGAGGGCAGCTATTGCTGCGTGTGGGCCGGCGACAGCCGGTTCTATCTGCTGCGCAACGGCGAGCTGCGGCAGATCACGCGCGACCATAGCTACGTGCAGGAGCTGATCGACAAGGGCGAGCCGGCACCCGAGGCGCTCGACTCTCACCGCTTCGACAACGTGGTCACGAATGCCGTCGGTGCCGGCGAGGAGCTCGTGCTCGACGAGGTGCGCGATCGCCTCCGGCCGGACGATGTATTGCTGCTCTGCTCGGACGGCCTCACCCGCATGGTCTCCGACTGGGAGATCGCGAGGGCCTTGGAGGAAAACCCCGTCGATGCGGCCGCCGACCGCCTGATCGAGGAGACGTTGGCGCGCGGGGCCAAGGACAACGTGACGGTCGTCATCGTGCGTTGCATCCCCATCGACATGGGCTAGGGCTGCCGCGATGGCGCGTCAGTGCTGTGGGTCGACGCGCAGGAAGAGGTAGCTCGCGAGCGGCCGGTCGCTGCCCGCAGCGGTCGCCTCCGCCAAGGCGGTCTTGAGCGCCGGCAGGAAATCGGTCGCGGATTCCGTCTGCGGACGGGCTGTCGCGAAAAGGGGCTGCCTCGAGGATATGGCGATCACCATGTTGTCGCCGTAGGGCGGTGCCGCCACGAGCTCGCCGCGCGTGCCGAGCTTCTTCTCCTCCCCCGCCCTGACCGTGCTCCCCATCGCCGTTGCACTCCACAGCAGGTGACTGACGTCACCACTGCCGTCGAGAAACGCGAGATAGAGATACCCGCCGTAACGCGGCGTCGCCTTCAGGGTGATGACGAGCTTGTCACCGTCCCGGTAGGCGCGGCTGGGGTTGTCGAGCTCGATACTCGGTGCCGCCGTATCGAACTTGCCGACCGGTGCCGCCTCGGCCACCGCCAATTCCGCTTGGCAGAACGGCCATTTGAGAACCGTGACGGCGGTGTCGACGCGCACGACGCCCGACAGCTTGGAGAGCGCCGGTGCGAGCGACGTCTTGTCCTCCTCCGTGGCGACGAAGCCGGACAGCGAGACGACCCCATCTTGCGCGAGCGACGGCGTCAGATTGGCGCAGCTGTAGTTCGAGATCGTTTGCTCCACCAGCCCTTGCGTCCGCCTATAGTCGAATGGCGGCTTGGCGACCGCCGGCACGGCGGTGGCGAGCTGCTCCTCCTTTTCCGGCGGGGGAGGTGGCGCGCTCCCGGCAGGGGTGGAGGCTTGCGTTGCACCACCGCTCGCCTCTTTCACCTCGACCGGAGAGGGAGGCGGCTCGCTGGCCTTGGGCGTGGGCTGCGGGGATTTGTCGGGCGAAGGTGCTCCCTCCACTTTTGACGACGAACCGTCAGCCGGGCGCTCGCCTCCCCGCGAGGCGAGGAAGAGCGCGGCCCCGCCGCCCAACAGGCCGACGAGAACCACGGCCGCGACGGCAACCCTCCTGCCGGAGCGGCCTTTGCCGGCACCCTTTGCCGTCGCTGCCGCCTGCCGCGCGGTGCGGAGGCCGGGCTCGAAGACGGTCGCTGCCGAGGAGTCGTCCTCGCCCGCGGCCAGCAACTCGCGGATCGAGCGCGGCCGCCGGTCCGGATCGGGCTCGAGCATATGGGCAAGCTCGGCGCGCAATTCCTCAGGCACGCGCGACAGGTCGGGGACGGCGGCGCGGCGCTCGATCACCGTGCTTGGCGAGTTTCCCATGTCGAGCGGCTTGCCGATCGCGGCGGCACAAAGCACGAGGGCGAGACTGTAGATATCGGAGCGCGCGTCGACATGGCTGCCGAACATGCCGAGCTGCTCGGGCGAGGAGAAAAGATAGCGCCCCGCAAACTCGCCGCCGATGATCGTCGCGGTCTGCGGGTCGGCCAGCTTGGCGATGCCGAAATCGATGATCTTGGCATGCTCGACCTGCCGCCCCGGGATGATGATGTTCTCGGGCGAGATGTCGCGGTGGACGATGCCCTTGTCATGGGCCGCCGCGAGCCCGGAGGCCACGCGGTCGCGCAAGCGGCGGACCTCGGCGGGCTCGAGCGGCCTCTCCTTGAGCACGTGCGACAAGGACGGACCGCCGACAAACTCCATGACGAGATAGAGCCGCCCGGCTTCATCGCGGAACACGCCGTCGTAAGCGACGATGGCGTCGTTCCTCAGGGTCCGCAGCGTCGCCGCCTCGCGCCGGAAGAGCTCGACGATCTTGGGATCGTTGGCGAACTCGGGACGGATCAGCTTGATGGCGTGCTGGGTCTGGAGCTCGAGATGGACGGCGCGATAGACCTCGCCCATGCCGCCGCGGGCGAGGAGCTCCTCCACCCGGTAGGTGTAGCCGAGCACGGTGCCAAGCGGCACGTTGCTCGTCCCGCCTTGCGGGGCTGCGGCCTCGGCAGGCGGGGGGCGGAACGCCTGCGTACGCTCAGACTCGGCACCCGCCTCCTGATCCTCGGAGCCTTCCTCGTCTAATCCCACAATCCACAATCCTCCGAATTTGTCTCGAGGTAAAGCGCCAACAAGCCGCGCGCCGCTCAGTGCGGGGTCAGTCCGGCAATCTCCAGCAAAAGGGGAATGGTCGGCGCCCCGTGGGCAAAGCGCTCCCGCAAGGAGCGCAGCTCGGCGTCGCTCACGCGCAAGAGCGTTGCGCTGAAGGCGCGCGGATCGGGGGTGTGCATGAGGAACGCCTGCATCTCGTTCATGTCGATCTCCTCATTGTCGGTGTCGTAGCCGAGGCCGCCGAGGAAGGCGCGGAATGACGCACGCTCGGCCTCCGTCAGGCCGTGGTGCCAGAATTCGATGCAGTAGCTGCTGTAGATCGAATTCGTGAAGTAGATTCCGTGGCTCAGCTCGTGCTGGATGATCGTGTATCGCAAGCTGGCATAATCGGGATCGGAGGCGTCGGTCGCATCCGGCCGCTGCCGCTGGGCAAACGAGATCAGCGCCTTGGCGGGTGCGACCACCTCATAGCCGAGGTTGGAGAGGCGAATGGCCCCTTCCTCGATCAGGATGCGGCGCACGGCCTCCTCGTCCGCATTGAGCGCGAGGCTGTCGCGGGCCGCCGAGGCGAAGAAGCGCACGAGCTCCGCTGCTGAATAGTCGTGACCCATGTAGAAGCTCTCCGGCGTGGCGCCGTGGGCTTTGACATAGTCGGCGAGCTCGGGCTCGCTGAGAATGCGCTGCTTCGGCGCCCCCTTTTCCTCGATGAACGTCGCCACGCGGTTGAGCGCGCGCGCCTGGTCGCCGAGTGTTGCGAACTTGAAGACGAGGATGTTCTCGTTGCCCGCCGGGCGGAAGATGCGAAGCTCGCGCGCGTCGCTCGCCAGGATCTCCGGCAGGGCGGCGATCGGCGCCTTGCCGGAGGCGGCGGCAGGCGGCGTGACGACCGTATCCGGCGTCGTGCTCGTTGCCACCGTCGCCGGAGCGATGCTCGGCGCCCGCGTCGTTGCGGGAGAGGATGCCGTGGCGGCCGCTGCCAGGGGTGGTGCGACCGGGGCCGCAGCAACGGCCGCTGCCGGCGGCGGTGACGGATGCGGGCTGTCGACGCTCGGCCGATCGGGCTGCGCGCGGTAGAGTCCGGCCAGGACGACGATGGCGGCCAAGGCGAGCACGAGTGCGTGCGGCCAGAACCGGAGGAACCCACGCGCGCGTAATCCGGGCATCTCTGCTGCTCCCAAGGCGGTTGCGCGCAGCATCGGAACGTCGCCGGCCGCATTCTGACACGAGACACCTCCCGTGTTAACCTCCCCGCGGCCGCGGCCGCCTGCCGGGCCAGGAAAGGCCGTGCGCGACCGGCGCAAAGCGGCTATAATTCGCGCTCTTCGCGGTCAAGGAGGTGTGGGATGCGACGGTACTGGCTGAGGGCCTCGTGCTTGGCGGTTCCGGTGGCACTCTTGCTCGCGAGCGCGGCCACGGCGCAGAACGTCAAGAATTTCACCGGCGGGAATCCGAGCAAGGACGACCTGATCCAAGCCTTGACGCCACCCGCGGGCAACCCGGAAGTGAAGTACCGCGGCCTCAAGATCATGAATGAGGCGCCGGCGGAGCAGAAGTCAGCCATGCCGGCCGTGGCACTGCGCGTGAATTTCGAGCTCAACTCGGCCGAGCTGACGCCCGACGCGCGGGATGTCCTGAAGCAGGTCGCGGCGGCGATGCAATCGTCATCGCTTCAGCGCTTCCACTTCCTGCTCGAAGGCCATACCGACAGCACCGGCAGCGCCGACTACAATCTGTCGCTCTCGCGCCGGCGCGCCAAGGCCGTGTTCGAATTCCTCACTGTCTCGGAAAAGGTTCCCGCGGACCGGCTGGTGATCGAAGGCAAGGGTGCCTCAGCGCCGCTCGATTCCGCCCACCCGGAAGACGCCGCCAACCGGCGGGTGCAGATCGTCAACGTCGGCAGCTGAGGGCGCCTGCTCGGAAGGTGCAGCGGGCATTGAGGCCGAGCGGCACGTTGCGCTCGTGCGTGCGGGCCTCCTCGGTCGTGGCAAATTCACCATGTCCTGCTCGAGGGGCTCGCCGGACGCGCCGAGCGCGATCCGACCGAGGGCCGCATCACGGCGAGCAAGATCCTGAAATACCCACTGCAAATGCTGCCGACCATGGCCGACCGTATCGGCGGCGCCCCCCAGGTTCCCGTGGCCTACCGTGGCGGCGTGGACTTCGTCGTGAAATCGGAGACGCCGGGCTGATGGCACTCCGGCGATGCCGGCGCCAAGCTCGACGTGGACCGGGAGGGCGCTGCTATGCTAAGAATTCCGTACGGCTCCAGCAATTTGGAGCGAGGATGCCATGCCGCCCGTAGCGAGGATCACCGATCTGGGAAGCCATGGCGGCGCCATCACGACCGGCTCGCCCAACGTGATGGCCGGCTACCTGCCGGTCGCGCGCCTGACCGACGTGTACACCTGCACGGTGCACCCGCCGAACCCGATCGTCACCTGCTCGACCACGGTCTTCGCGAACTATCTGGGCGTGGTGCGGATCGGCGACCTGACGACCTGTACCGCCGCCATTTCGACCGGCGATATCACCGTGATCGTGGGCGGCTGACCGCCGCCAGCGCCCGCTTCACCGTGTGCCAACCAATTTGCTGAACTTGACGCACGCAACTCCAATTCAGCACGCGGCCGCGACATGAAAAAGCCGCCGATCTCTTTGCGAGATCAGCGGCTTGATTTGGTTGCGGGGGTAGGATTTGAACCTACGACCTTCAGGTTATGAGCCTGACGAGCTACCGGGCTGCTCCACCCCGCGGCAATGCACGACAGAGGACAGATGACAGGTATCAGATGCCAGCGCAGGGCCGCGTGGATTGCAAAGGACGTGACGGCTGCATGCTTCTCTGATCCCTGATCGCTGATCCCTGTGCTTGGAGGGCCTGGCGGCGACCTACTCTCCCGCGTCTTAAGACGCAGTACCATCGGCGCTGAGGGTTTTCACGGCCGAGTTCGGAATGGGATCGGGTGTTCACCCCTCGCTATGGCCACCAGGCCATCCAAGGGCAGAGGACGGACGACAGATGCTTTTTCCGTCATCCGGCATGTGAAGGTTGTCTGTGCTGGTCGGGGTTATCGGATGGGGCTTGCTCCTGCGCGAGGCGAGCAAGCCGATCGAGCGATTAGGACCGGTTAGCTGCATGCGTTACCGCACGTCCACACCCGGCCTATCGACGTGGTGGTCTGCCACGGCTCTCGGCGAGACCTGGTTTCGAGGAGGGTTTCCCGCTTAGATGCTTTCAGCGGTTATCCCGGCCGCACATAGCTACCCGGCGCTGCGGCTGGCGCCACAACCGGTACACCAGAGGTGCGTCCATCCCGGTCCTCTCGTACTAGGGACAGCGCCTCTCAAGTCTCGAACACCCACGGCAGATAGGGACCGAACTGTCTCACGACGTTCTAAACCCAGCTCACGTACCACTTTAATCGGCGAACAGCCGAACCCTTGGGACCTGCTCCAGCCCCAGGATGTGATGAGCCGACAT
>DATEQI010000457.1:0-2212 GCA_035272805.1 Alphaproteobacteria bacterium
CGCGATCTCGGTCTGCATGTCGGCGAGCTTCTTCTGGACGAGCTGGTTGGCGGCGAGCGGGCGGCCGAATTGCTTGCGCTCGAGGGTATAGCTGCGCGCGGCGTGCCAGCAGAATTCGGCCGCCCCCATGGCTCCCCAGCCGATGCCGTAGCGCGCGTTGTTGAGGCAGCCGAAGGGACCGGCAAGGCCCGTCGCACCCGCTAGGCGGTTCTCCTCGGGCACTTCAACGTCCGCCATCACGATCTCGCCCGTGAGCGAGGCGCGCAGGCTGAACTTCCCCTCGATCTTGGGTGCCGAGAGGCCCGCCATGCCCTTCTCGAGGATGAAGCCGCGGATCGTGCCCCCGTCCTCCTTGGCCCACACCACGAAGACGTCGGCGATCGGCGAGTTGGTGATCCACATCTTCGCACCCTTGAGCCTATAGCCGCCGGGCACCTTGACCGCGCGCGTCTCCATGCCGCCGGGGTCCGAGCCGTGGTCCGGCTCGGTCAGGCCGAAGGCGCCTACCCACTCGCCGCTCGCGAGCCTGGGCAGATACTTCTGGCGTTGCGCCTCGCTGCCGTAAGCATAGATCGGATACATCACGAGCGAGGACTGCACGCTCATGCAGGAGCGATAGGCGGAATCGACGCGCTCCACCTCGCGCGCGATGAGGCCGTAGCAGACGTAATTGACGCCCGCGCAGCCGTAGCCCTTGATGGTCGAGCCCAAGAGGCCGAGCGCTCCGAGCTCGTTGAAGATCGCGCGGTCGAAGCGCTCGTGGCGATTCGCCTCGAGCACGCGCGGCATCAGCTTCTCTTGGCAATAGGCGCGCGCGGTGTCGCGCACCATGCGCTCCTCCTCGCCAAGCTGGTCCTCGAGGAGGAAGGGGTCGTCCCATTGGAAATTAGCCCAGGATTTGAGGGCGGGCTTGCTCGCGACCGCGGGCTCGGATGGTGACATGCTGCACTCTCCCGACACGCCGCCTGCGCACACCCCGGGGTCCGGTGGCATTCCCCGCCGCGGCTGTCTCGTTGCCGGATTTCGCCTCCAGTCTAGCGCCGTGCCGGCGTCTTGGCGACCGCAGCGTGACGTATCACTGCTTGCGCACTGCTTGCCGCGAGGCCAGCGGGGAATGGCGCGCCAAGGGGGGGCGCACGGTCCATAGGGGACCGAGGCGGGTCGTCCGAAGCGCGTTCGGGTCCGGATGCTGCACTGCGTTAAAAATCTGTTGCAGCGCACTTTTGGTGCCGCTACCTTGGCCGAGGTGAGGCATTTGGTGGCGGCGGCATGCCGCCCGAAAGAGAGAGTCGCGACAGAGGGATGCGTGCCGCGCGTGGTGCCGCAGGCGGGTGAAGCGACGCTGGAATTTCCCTTGCGCTTGTTCAGGACCACGCCATAGGTTAGAAGCCGCGCCATAGGCGCACGATAAAAACGAGTCGGGCAACGCGGGAACAACCCGCGATCCGGCAGTGTCAAGCAGGGAATTCAGATTAGATGGGCTATTTTATCCAGCAGCTCGTCAATGGGCTCACGCTAGGCTCCATCTTCGGTCTGATCGCCATCGGCTACACCATGGTCTACGGAATCCTGGGCATGGTGAATTTCGCCCATGGCGACATCTTCATGATCGGCGGCTTCATTTCGGTCATCACCTTCCTGGTCCTGGGTCTCTTCGGGCTGACCTGGGTGCCGTTCGCGCTCGTTTGCATGCTCGTGATGGCCATGCTGTTCACCTCGCTTCATGGCTGGGCGGTCGAAAGGCTCGGCTACCGTGCGCTCAGGAACTCCAACCGCCTGGCGCCGCTCATCTCCGCGATCGGCATGTCGATCTTCCTCGAGAACTACGTCCAGCTTCTGCAGGGTGCCCGCAACAAGGCGATAACGCGCATGTTGGCCGGCGGCTTCCAGCTCATGGAGGACTCGAGAGGCTTCACGGTCGAGGTCAGTTACATGCAGGTCATCATCATCGTGACCACGATCGTGCTGATGGCGGGATTCGCGCTTCTGATCGCGAGGACGGCGCTCGGCCGCCAGCAGCGCGCCTGCGAGCAGGACATGCGGATGGCGCGCCTCTTGGGCGTCGATGTCGACCGCACGATATCGCTCACTTTCATCATGGGTGCGGCCCTTGCGGCCGTCGCCGGCATGATCTGGCTGCTCTACTACGGCATCATCGACTTCTATTCCGGCTTCCTTGTCGGCATCAAGGCCTTCACCGCCGCAGTGCTGG
>DATEQI010000458.1:0-5592 GCA_035272805.1 Alphaproteobacteria bacterium
TTCATCTTGCGCAGCGTGAAGAGCCAGCCGAGTGCTATGGCGGCGTCCGCCGTCAGGATCGCCGTAAGGACGAGCGCGTGGCCGCCGAGACGCCGGCGGAGCGCGGTCCCGCTCGTGAGCAGCGTATCCATGCCGTAGCCGCTCATGATCAGGATCGCGACGATGCCGAACAAGAAAAGGAGGAAATAGGAGCGGAAGATGTCGAAGAAGGGCAGGTGGAAGATCAGCAGATAGAGCCGGCTCTGCTGCAAGGCCGCAAGAAAGCTCAGGAGCGCGAAGAGGCCCCATCCCAAGCGAAGTCGTGCGTCCTCGGGGCGCATGAGAAATACCGTGGCGAGCACGATCGCGATGATCCCGACGAAATAGATCGTGTTGTCCGGACGGTAATCGAACGGGATGACGCCCGGCACGCCGATCTCGCCCAGCCAGGCGCTCAGGCCGGCCGCCAGCGAATCGAGCGGCGCCATGAAGCCGAGAGGCAGGAAGGAGCCGATCAGACCCGTCGGCTGCGCGAAGCCGGTTTCGTTCATGCTCGAGGTGTCAAGCCGCAGTCCCCCGTGGGCCGACATGGCGTAGCGCAGCGACGAGCCGTAGTGGCCGAGCTCGTGCATGAGATACTGCAAGTGGAAAGCGGTGAGCGCCAGCACGAGTGCGGCGGGCCACAAGCGCTTCCAATGCAGGCGCAATCCCTCGAGAAGGGCCGCGCGCGCGAGTGCGGCGTAAAGGAGCGCCGCCAAGCCCGCGGCAAAGGCCGTGAAGTGCGGCGTTTCGTCGAGCGCCTGGAGCGCCCCCAACAGCACGGCCGCATTCAGGTACCAATGCGCGTGCCGCTCGCGCCTTTCGCGGTGGAACTTGACCATGCAAGCGACGATCCAGGGCAACCAGAAGAGAATGGTGGTCGCCTGGTCCGAATGCGCGGTCTCCATGCACAGTCCGGCGAACAAGGTCGCGGCGAAGAGATAGACCGCCGACAGAGGATGCCGGTAGAGGACGCGCCCCATCACGTACATCCCCGCGGCGAAGATCAGATAGAGCGAGAAGACGTGGATCTTGTGGAGATAAACCGCCGTGTCGGCGGCCGGCTTCAGGCAGCTCGTGACAAAGAGCCAGGCGAGCCGCAGCGGATTTGTGAGAGTGAAGCTCGTGGTGTAGAGGCTGACGGGCGTGCCGGAGTCGATTGTCCCGAACCACTCGGGCATGCCGGCGCAGGCCATGGCCTTCGCGAAGGCATACTGCACGGGAAAGTTGTAAAGCCAGGCATCATGGTAGATCAGACGGCCCCAAGCGGCGGCGTGCACGGCGATCCAGAGGGCCAGCACGCCGGCCAAAAGGAAAAAGTCGTGAGCGCAGGGCTGCCGGGAGCGGTCAAGGGGCGGCGATGCGCACGGCGAGCCCGACGAGGCTATTGTATTCGGCTGACGTGCCATCGTGCTGTCGCCTTGTCGGGCAATGAGGAAAGCGCCGCTCGGGGACGATTCTCGCGAAACTGACATTCGGTCAAGGCGCCGTCAATAGCCGGACCAACCGAGCGCAAGCAGGCGCTAATCCGCTGTCTCCTCGCGCCACGGGAAGCGCGCGCGGAAGCTCCCGCGGGCGAGCCAGAGGGCAGCGGCGAGGCCGGCGAGGCCCATGAGGATGCGGGAGGCGAAGAAGAGCTCGCTCGCCCGGTCGACGTAGCGGAGCTCGATCGTGCCTGAGCCCGCCGGCAGCAGCGCCGCGATCCCGCCGAAGTTGCCGCGCACCGCCGCGACCGCCTTGCCGTCCACCTCGACCCGCCAATGCGGATCGTAGGCGAGCGCGGCATTGAGATAGAAGGGCGACGCCGCAAGGTAGCTCAGGCGCAGCCGGTCGATCCCGCGCGAGAGATGCGAAAGCACCGCACCCTCCCCCGCCTGCGGCAGCCCTCCCAGGCGCTCGAGGTCCCCTGCCCGCACCGCGACCGCTTGGCCGAGATAGTCCGCGATGTCGGCGGCGTGCGCGTCGAGCCGCTTGGCGAGCGCGGCATCGTCGAGGTAAGGCTCGGCGCGCCGGCTGGCCCAGAAGACCGGGTGCCCGACCGCACTCAGCGCCTCGACCACGGGAGGCGCGAGATCGGGCTGGAACACCGCCTCGCCCAGGCTGCGGAAGAACGTCCCCTCGTGGTCGAGGCGCAGCGAGGTCGTGTCGCGAAGGGCGAGGTAGCATTCCGCGAAGTGCGTGCAGAGCTTGCGCTCGAGCGCGTTCGGATCGCCCGCCACGGCCGCCGGCAGCGGCGTGCGGTCGGCCTCGTCCAAGCCGAAGCGCGCAATCCCCTCCGCCATCGGAATGCTCAGGATGCGATAGACGCCGGCCTGGTAACCCGCCTGCGAGAGTGCGAGCACACCGATGACCACGGCCATGCCCCGGCGCACCTCGGAAGCGCCGTAGACGGCCCAGGCCAGCGCCGCGAAGCCGGCCAAGAGGATCGCGGCGTCGAGCATGAACGCGTAGCGCAGCCGGAGATTGGGCTCCGGCAACTGGAAGCGCGCCGCGGGCAGCACTTCGGTCGCGGGCGGCAAGAAGAACATCCAGGCGAGCACGAGCCCCGCGACCGCCACGAGGCCGGCCGTGACGCCAAGCGCGCGCCCGGCCAGGCGTCGGCGCTCCTTGGGCGCAAGTGTCAGCAGCGCATCCATCCCGTAGCCGCTCATGACCAGGATCGCGAAGACGCCGAAAAACAAGAGATGCAGATAGGCGCGAAATACATCGAAGAACGGCAGCTCGAAGATCAGCATATAGAGCCGCGTCTGCTGCAGCGCGACGAGAACGCTCATGAGGGCGAAGAGCCCCCAGCCCGCACGTAGCCGGCCGAGTCCCGGCCGCATCAGAAATGCCGCAGTCAGCGCGGCGGGAATGATGCCGACGAAGAACATGACCTCGTCGACCTGATAGACGAAGAAGCGGCGGTCGGACTGCAAGATCTCGACATGCGCGAAATACCACGCACGGAGATTGTCGGCGAGCGAATCGAACGCCCGCGTGAGGGTGAGCGGCAGGAAGGATCCGATGAAGGCCGCCGGCTGTGCGAAGCCGGTTTCGCTGAGGCGCGACAAAGCGATGCGCAACTCGGTATGGGTGCTCATGGCATAGCGGAGCGACGAGGCGTAATCGCCGAGCGCGGTCCACACGTAGAAGAGATGCGCGGCGGTCGCTGCCAGCGCGAGTGCTGCCGGCCAAAGCCTCTTCCAGTGGAGGCGCAGCCCTTCAAGGAGGGCCCGCGGCTCGAGCGCGGCATAGATGAGGAGCCCCAATCCGGCGGCAAAGGCGGTCAAGTGCGGCAAATGGTCGAGCGCCTGAAGGGCTATCAGGAGCACGGCGGCGTTCAAGTACCAATGGGCGCGAGGCTGCCGCCGCGCGCGGTGAAACCTGACGAGGCAGCCTACGATCCAGGGCAGCCAAAACAGGATGAGAACGCTCTGGTCGGAGTGCACGGTCTCCATGCACAATCCGGCGAACAAGCTCGCGGCGAAGAGATAGACCGCGCAGAGATGCTGCCGGTACAAGATGCGGCCCATCACGTACATACCGGCGGCGAAGAACAGGTAGAGCGCGAAAATGCAAATCTTCTGGGCGTAAACCGCGCTCGAGACCCCGGGATTGAGGCAGCTCACGAGGAAAAGCGAGGCGAGCCGGAGCGGGTTCGTGAGCGTGAAGCTGGAGTTGTAGATGCTGAGCGGCGTTCCCGAGTCGACCATCCCGAACCAATCCGGCATGCCGGAACAAGCCATATTTTTCGCAATACCGAACTGTACGGGAAAATTGAAGGTCCAGCTGTCGTGGTAAATGAGGCGTCCCCAAAATACGCCATGGACGATCAGCCACAGTGCAAGCACGCCGGCCAAGAGGCCGATGTCGCGGAGACCGCTCCTAGCAGAGTGATCGTTGGATGGTGACATGAGCGCCAAATAGCGGAGAATCTGCCGGGAATTCTTCGCGGTGCGATAGGGCCCGACGTATCAAGTCCCACTGCGAAGCTGGCCTCCGCGCCACGCACGGCCGCGCCACCCTGACAGCAGCACCCGGCTCCGTCAATAGCGGCACCAACCGGCCCGCGCGCGCTCGCGCGATCGAGTGCCGAGTCCCGCCGATGTTGAACGCCGGCGAAGAGCGGGCCATACTGGGGACCGAAGTGGACAACACGATGTCATATGCATGCTGATCAGCCCGCTCAAGGGTAAATCCGCCGCAGCACTGCCAAGACCCCGGTCTGCGGCATCTGGAGCTCACTGAATGTCTCCTCGCGAAGGACCCTTGCGCGCCCTTTGGCAAGGAGCTCGGAGAGCGTACCGTCGATATTGGCATCGGCTGATCGAAAGACTGCCCTGGCTCTACCTCGTCGCCGCCGCGGTTGCCGTCTTCTATTTGTGCGAAGACGAGCACGTCGCCGTGCACATCCACTGGTACCGGGATAATCTCCCTTGGCTGACTTACGGCCAATGGGGCTTCGGGCTGGAAGATTTCGTCAAGCCGTTCCGGGATTTCGAATCCCGCACCCGCTTTCTCGCCTATTTCCTCCAGGCGATCGACCATTGCCTCAGGTTTTACCTGTACCAATACACGAGGATTCCGACCAACCTTTCCATCGCCTACATCCCCGAGCTCGTGTCCGTGGTGCTGCTCTACAAGCTGCTCTTGAATCTCACGCAAGACAAGCTCTCCGCCCGGCTGGGCGTCGCCTTCTATGCGACCTCCGTCGGCTTCACCTCCGGACTCTCGCTGATGTTCATCCCGGCAAAGTCGATGACGAACGTGGCGTTCATCGTCGTCGCCTACGTCGCATCCGAGATGTGGAAGAGGGACAAGGAAAAATTGTTCATCGAGCATCCGGTCCGCCATCAGCTCGCCACGCTGGCGACCATCTTCCTCGCCTTCAACCTCGATGAGGGCGCATTTTTCGCTCCTGCGATAGCGCCGGTGCTGTTTCCGTCGATGTTTCTCAGGCCCGATTCCACGCGAAGCTCGTTCGCGCGCAATCTGCTCAACATGCTCGTCTACCTCTTGCCCGTCTTCCTCTTCGCGCTCTTCGTGCTGGTGGCCGTCCCGATCATTACGCGCGCGAGCTGGGGATATTCTTTCGACTACATCGACACCTTGCTCGGCAGCCAAGATCCCAGGATGCAGCAAGCCGGTTACGGACTCGCCGGAGGTTTCACGCTCGCGTCCCTCTACAGGAACTTCCTCGCGCTGCTGAGCCGATGCTTTCTTCCGTCGTGGGCCTTCAGCCACATCAGCATCGGCGACAGGGACCCTTTCAAGGAGCTCTACCTCATCGGTATCGTCGTCGGGCTGGCGTTGCTGCCGATGCTGCAAGAGGCTTCCGGGCGGCGCCTCGCGCACAGATCCCTGATCTTGACGGGGCTCTATATCCTGTTCTCCGCGCTGTTGAACGGCCGGCACACCATCATTGTCGACGGCTACTACTACGGCTCGGGGATCGCGGTTTTCGTGAGCTTGGCCTTGGCGCTTGCCGCTCATGCGGCGTGCCTCCAGGGAGGCGGCGCGCGGCGCGCGGCGATCGTGCTGGCGGCCCTGCCGATCATATGTCAGATCGACAATTCGGTGGAACTCGCGCGC
>DATEQI010000459.1:0-4689 GCA_035272805.1 Alphaproteobacteria bacterium
CGACGCGATCGTCGACGCCTGTTGCAATGCCTGGACAGACCTCATCGCCATGCCCGCCAGGCTCGCCTCCATAACTTCCAGAGTTTGGGCCTGCATGTCATGAATTATGTCGGTTGGTATAAGTGCTGCACGCTCTATCCAACTCTCGTCACACCCGCGAAAGCGGGTGTCCAGGACTCTCAGGGAATGCGCCGGTTTGGTAGCCCTGGATGCCCGCTCCCCGCCTTCGCGCTAGTTGATGCACACATCTTTCCTCGCACGGTCTCGTCATTCCCGCGAAAGCGGGAATCCATTCGCTGAAATGGCGGGGTTCCGCCGTTCTGGATGCCCGCGTTCGCGGGCATGACGAATTTTCTGTTGATCGACAGCGCGATTCCAATCCCCTGAAAGACGAAGATAATTGAACGATGTGTGCATCCCGTAGCGCGAAAGCGGGGGTCCATGGATTCCCGCTTTCGCGGGAATGACGGTGAAAGGATACTGATTCCATATCAATGAAATAGGCTCTAGTTGAGCCGCGCGCGCAACTGCTGCAGGAGGGTCGCCGCCTGATGCTTCGTGCCGTCATGCGCCGCGCGCTCGAGGAAGGTCTCGAGTGCCGCGATCGCCGCGCGCAGGTTGCCGAGCTTGGCGTTGAAGGCGCCCGCGTCGTACCACAGGCTCGCCTCGCCCGGCGCGAAGAGGAGCATGGTCTCGACGACCGCGAGCGCGCGCGCGGTCTCGTCCGCCTGGGCCAGGCGAAGCTTGAGGTTGTTCTGCAGCCGCATGAGGACGTCGCGGTTGCCCACGGGGGCGTAATGGGCCGGCGTCAGCTCGGCACCCTCGCCGTGGCTCGACTTCAGCATCTCGCGCAGCTCCGAGACCTCGCGCACGACGCCCTCGTTGAAGGGGTCGACGATGGCACGCCGGCCCTGATGCTCGAGCCGGACCATGAAATGAGCGGGGAAGTGGATGCCGGCGATGTGCCAGCCTTGCGCGCGCGCCACATGGATATAGAGGATGCCGAGCGACACCGGCAGACCGCGGCGGCGATCGATCACGCGCATCAGGTTGGCGTTCTGCAGGTCGTCGTAATGGAGGCTGTCGCCGCGATAGCTGTAGCGCGCGTAGATCACATGGTTGAGTGCTGCGATGCGCGCCTCGAGCGTGTCCGCCTCGCGCGGCAAGCGGCGGCTCTCCTCCGCGACGTCGCGCACGAGAAGCGAGAGATGATGGCGATAGCGCTCAAGCGACACCTGCGGGCGGTCGAGGGAGGCGAGGCGGAGCGCTGCCTCGGCGAGCTCGATCGCCTCGTCCGGCAACTGGGCCACGCGCCGCAGATAGTCGCGGGGATCGTCGGGCTCGCTGCTGCTCCGGCTCGGCCACGTCTCCATGCGGATGCCACCCCTTCTCCCGCCCGTCGGCTTCGTAGCGTGCCCGCTTCGTAGCGTGCCCGATTCTTAGCGTGATTGTCCCGCGCGGTCACGCTCCGATTGCGCGGCTCTTCTTCAGGGCAGCGAGCCGCCCTCGAGCCGCCATGCGTTCCTCAGATGATGCGGCAGGCGCCAGCGCCGCACCAGCATCACATCGAAGCGCACGGCGAGTCCAGCGGCGGCGGGATTGAGTGCCAGGAAGGCGGACGCCGCGCGCGCGATGCGCCGGCGCTGACGCGCGGAGAGCGACTCCGCCGCGTCCGCGAGGCTCGCGCGCGCCTTGACCTCGACGATCGCAAGCGTCTTCCCACGCCGCGCGATGATGTCGATCTCGCCGACCGGCGCGCGGAAGCCGGAGGCGAGGATGCGATAACCCTTGAGGCGCAGCACCAGGCGGCAAAGCGCCTCGGACGCGCGGCCGTGGCGATAGGCTTGGCGCCGCCGCGCGCCCGTCATCCCTGCCCTCCGCGCCGCTTGGCGAGCTCGAGCGCGCGGGCATAGACGCGGCGGCGCGCGAGCCCGCTCGCCGCCGCCACGCGCTCGGCGGCATCGCGCAGGCTGGCCTCGGAAAGCGCCGCCTCGAGCATGCGGTCGAGCATCGCCGCATCGGGGGGCTCTTTCGCCTTGGGCGGTCCCACCACGACGACGAGCTCGCCCTTGGGCGGGCCCGCCTCGCGGTAGTGTCGTGCGAGCTCGGCAAGCGGGCCGCGCCGCACCTCCTCGTAGAGCTTGGTGAGCTCGCGCGCGACCGCCGCCGTGCGCTCGCCCAAAAGCTCGGCCATGTCGGCAAGCGAGTTCGCAAGACGTGGTGCCGTCTCGAACAAGACGAGCGTCGCCGGGATCGCCGCCAGCTCGGCGAGCGTCTTGCGCCGCTGGCCGGCCTTGGCCGGGAGAAAGCCCGCGAAGAGGAAGCGCTCGCTCGGCAGTGCCGAAAGCGCCAAGGCCGTAAGCACCGCGGAGGCGCCGGGGACGGCGGTGACCGGGAGCCCGAGTGCCAAGGCCTCGCGCACGAGCTTATGGCCGGGATCGGAGACGAGCGGCGTGCCCGCGTCGGAGACGAGGGCGACCGCGGCACCGCGCGCGAGCTCGGCCAGGAGCTTCGGCCGCGCGCGCTCCGCGTTGTGCTCGTGATAGGGCGAGAGACGCGCCGAGATGCCGTAGGCCGCGAGCAGCTTGCCGGTGACGCGCGTGTCCTCGCAGGCGATGAGCGCCACGCCGCGCAAGACCTCGAGCGCCCTCAGCGTGATGTCGCCGAGATTGCCGATCGGGGTCGCCACCAGATAGAGACCCGGAGGAACGGGCCCGCCCTTCGCGCGCGCGTGCTGCGGTTTACTTCCGCGCGAGCACTCGCTAGGCTCGCTTCCCCCGGTATCCGCTGTGACGGAGTCCATTCGTTGCGCTGCCTTGCGACGCTCAGGAGGTCGATGCTGCGGCGCGCATGCGCTGTGCTCGTGGCGCTACTCGCCGTAATCGCGCTCGATGCCTGCCAGGGCGCGACCTTAGCCGAGAGCGATCGCCTGCCGCAATGGACACCGACGCTGCATCCGCCAAGCGCCGCACCGCCGCCCGCAGCACCGGCACCTCCGGCATTCGTGCCCCCGCCGCCGCTCGTGATGCCGGAGGTCCCCGCGGTACCCTTGGCACCCGTGACGGTCGAGCCGGCAACTCCGGCCACGGGCCCGGCCAGCGCACCCGCGGCACCCCTGGCCGCGGGCGAGAGCGTCAAGGTGGCCGTGCTGCTGCCCTTGAGCGGACAGGGGGCGGCACTCGGCAAGGCGCTCTTGAATGCCGCACAGTTGGCACTCTTCGATCTGAACGACGAGCACCTGGCCTTGCTCCCGCGCGATACGGAGGGCACGCCCGAGGGTGCGGCGCAGGCCGCGCGCGAGGTCATCGACCAAGGTGCCCGCCTCATCCTGGGTCCCTTCTTCGCCGCCGAGGTGTCGGCGGCCTCGCCCATCGCGCGGGCCGCCGGGGTCAATGTCGTCGCCTTCTCGACCGATGAGCGGGTCGCCGGGCAAGGCGTCTTCCTCATGGGCTTCCTGCCGCGCACGCAGGTGCTGCGCGTGGTGAGCTACGCCCACGACCAGGGGCTCAACCGCTTTGCCGCGATCGTGCCCGAATCGCCTTACGGGGACGCCATCGGCGCCGCCCTGCGCGACGCGGTGGCGCAGGCGGGCGGCGAGGTCGACGACATCGAGAGCTATGACCCGGCGGCCGGCGGCGCTGCCGCGGTGGTGCGCCAGCTCGGCCATTACGACAGCCGGCACGCAGCGCTCGCGGCGCAGCGCAAGGCGCTCGAGAAGAAGGGGGACGAGGTTTCCAAGCAGGCGCTCCGCCGCCTCGACGCCCAGGAGGGAACGGGCAGCCTCGGCTTCGATGCGATCATGCTGCCCGAGGGTGGCGAGCGGCTCTTGGCGCTGGCGCCGCTGCTGCCGTACTACGACATCGATCCCGCGCGGGTGCGCCTGCTCGGCACCGGCCTGTGGGACGATGCCCGCCTCGGCAAGGAGCCGTCCCTTCTCGGCGGCTGGTACGCCGCCCCCGATCCGGGCACGCGCGCCGATTTCGAGGAGCGCTACGCCAAGCTCTTCGCCGCCGGCAATCCGCCGCGCATCGCCACTCTCGGCTACGACGCAACGGCACTCGCCGCGGCACTCGAGCGCGCGCCGAGCGGTCCCGATTTCAGCGCAACCGCACTCACCAACCGCGACGGCTTCAGCGGGCTCGACGGCATCTTCCGCTTCCGCGCGGACGGCTTGAACGAGCGCGGCCTGGCCGTCCTCGAGGTGCAGCGCGACGCGCCCAAGGTCGTGAGCCCCGCACCCACCAGCTTCGTGAGCCAGTAGCCTCGACGCGCGGCGCAAGAGCATATCCCGTTGTGATGGAAGCGCCCCCTCACCCTGCCCTTTCCCCCGAAGGGGGAGAGGGTTGCGAAGGGTTGGCGAGGCGAAGCCGAGCCTTACCCGTTTGACGCCTGCCAAGCGTCCACTGGACGCTTGGCCCGAACATGCCAGTGGCATGTTCGGCCGGCGTCAAAGGGTGAGGGGGATTCCGCGTGAATGGGATCCGCTCTACCCGATGAGCGCCGCCAGCACGGCGTTGAGGCGTTGGCGGCCGGCGGCGGTCGCGCGCAGGCCGCGCGCGTCGAGCTCGAGGAATCCGCCGTCGATGAGCCGCACGAGCCGCGCGCCGTCGAGTGCCGTCTCCAATGTCATGCCGCAGGTCTTGAGGAAGCGCTTGCGGTCAACCCCTTCCGCGAGGCGCAGGCCCATCA
>DATEQI010000460.1:0-11529 GCA_035272805.1 Alphaproteobacteria bacterium
CTGCAGTCGGACTGCTGCCACATCTGAAAGAAGCGGTGGACCGTATCGCCGGTATAGGAATCATAAGGCAGCATCGCGCCGGTCAGCCGGAACGGCCCGTTGGGCAGAGCAAGCGCATTGGCGACCCGCAGATCGACCCCGTACCTGCTGCGAAAGGCGGTAGCTCCCGTGGTCAGGAGGAAGCGCTCGTCCGGCCCCAGGTCCCGCTCCATGGCCGCCGCCGCCGCGACCGTGGCGAAGGGCGGAGGATCGCTATCGCTCGCTTGCGCCGGCGCACCCCCGAGCTCGGGCGGCGGCAGCGTCGCGTAGGGCGTCTTGGCCTCCGTGCCGACGAAATAGCTGGCCTCGCCGGCGGCGCGGAACTGCGCCGCCGCCGCGAAATTCGGGCCGGGCGTGCCGTCCTCCTTGACAATCCCCTTCGACAGCAGGTTCGCGACGGTCTGGCCGGCCCGCGGCTTATAAAGGCCGAAGATGTGATCGAAGGAGCGGTTCTCCCCGATGATGATGATCACGTGCCGGATGGGGCTCGCGCTGCGCGGCTCTTCCGCGGCCGCGGCGGCGCCGAGAACGCCGGCGGCAAAAGCCAGCGCCGCTGCGGCGGCGCGCACGAAGCCGCGGGACCCCATGCGAGCGCTCCCCGTCATGCCTCCTCCTCCTTGCTACGGCCGCCGAAGCGGCAACAGTAGCATGGCCGCATGACATTGCGGTTGCGCTTCCGGCCTGCACGCATACCGCTGCCGCGCAACCGGATAAACGAGCGGCGAGCCTCGGTGCACCGCAGTATGCGCTATGAACCTGCGACAATCACTTGATCACGCCCTTCCATTTTGGCACGCAAAAGGGCGGCGTCCGCAGCCTTGAGAATTATTGCGGGTGCATCGCCGTGCTGCGGGAGAGCAGCGACGCCAAATGACATCGTGACGGGTCCGACCGCTCGCTCGCCGCAGAGAATCTTAAGATCGCGGATCGCGGCGCAAATACTTGCCGTGCGTCGATGCGCCTCTTCCAAGATAGCACCCGGCATCACGATGGTGAACTCCTCTCCGCCGTAGCGGCACACGATGTCGCTCTTGCGGAGTTGCTCACGGAGAAACCGAGCTACAACGCGCAAGACCTCGTCACCGCAATCGTGGCCGAAGCTGTCGTTGACGCGCTTGAAATGGTCGATGTCGGCCATGACGATTCCGATCGAGCCGTGAATCCGCGCTGCTCGGGAAAATTCGCTCTCCAATATCTCATCCAGGTAGCGGCGATTAAAGAGGGAGGTCACCGGATCGCGCAGCGCCTGCACGCGCAGCACCTCCCGGAGCTGATGCTCCGCGCGGTTGCGCTCTGTGACATCGTTGAAGACGACATAGAAATGGTCGGCCACGAGGCTGAAGCTGACTTCGATATCCCGGACAACTCCGTCGCCACAGGTAAAATGGTATTCGCGTACCGGCGAATGAGGAACTTGGCCGGAGTGCAGATGGCGTATGTCTTCCGCCCACACGGTGAAGGCTTGCTTGCGCTGTTCCTCGTCCGGATAAGCACGTCTCATCCAATCACCAAAAGTCGGAATATCGTCGATACGATAGCGCAGCAGTGCCGTGAATTTCCCGTTGAAATAGACTGGGCGGCCCTTGGAATCGTAGGTTCCGATCGCCACGGGCGCGTTCTCGACAATTTCCCGAAACCTCTCCTCACTGTTGCGCAGCAATCTCTCGACCTGCCTCAGCTCGGTGATATCCATCATGACGCCAACCAAACCACCGAGGCTGCCGTCGCTATTCAAGAATGTAGCGTTGTGGGCAACCACCTCGTGCGTAGTGCCATCGGCGTGGGGGATCAGGACCTCGTGAGACTCAGCGCCGGGATTTTTCAGCAGCGCGATGTTGGCCGCATGGGCCACTTCGGCGAATTCTTTAGCCCGTACGTCATAAACCGTCTTCCCGATCAGGGCTTCGCGCTTCATGCCGACGAACTGTTCGTACGCCCGGTTGCAACCGAGGTACCGCGCTCGCTCGTCCTTGAAGAAGATCGGGCTCGGGATAGTCTCTATCAATAGCTCAAATAAGCGCAGCCTCTCCTTGAGCGCCTTTTTGGTGGGCTCACGGCCAGCTTTGACCGATCCTCGGCTCATGACCAAAGAGCCGCAGCTATCTTCATGAGACCGTTGGCGCCGAATGTTCCCACATTTGGCTCCGGCCCAAAGTGCACGAATTTATTGTTTATTCTCGCAAAATCGCAGGACTTAGTGATTGATATGGATCAAATCCGGTCCTTGCTGGGTATACCGGAGGTTGCGGCGTGGTCTGGCCGCAAGATATAGCGGAAGCATCCGGGCCGGATGGATTGATTTCCCTCGAAGCGCCCCATGCCGGCGCCAAATCTGTCTCCAACTTTCTTTTTGCGACCCGCGAGCGAGGCGAGGGCCGAGCTACAGCCCGAGCTTCTTGAAGGTTTCGAGGGGGAGGAAAAGACGGCGCGGCTTGCTGGCAAAGGCACGAAAGCCATAGCGTTCATAAAATGCCTGCGCGCGCTCGTTCTTGGCATCAACGATGATCGCATACATGGCGATCGTCGCGCTCGCCCGCACGACGCGGCGGATCGCATCGAGCAGCAGCGTCTCACCAAGCCCGCGCACTTGCTGCGCGCGATCGATGACGAGACGGCGGAGCACGGCGGCCGGCACGGGATAATGCGGCAGCCGCTTCGCCAGGGCCGGGGGCAATTTGTCCTTCTCGAAGCTCGCGGCGCTCAGGCTGTAATAACCGGCGATCTTCTGAGGCGCGTCGCCGACAGCGACAAACACCTGCGCCACGCGCCGCCGTATATCCTGTGAGGCTTGCCGCTGAAGGTAGGCGTCGAGGGCCGGTTCCCCGCACGAGAAGGCCGCCCGGTCATGGTGCGAGCCAAGCGGCTCGATGACCAGGGTAGGCTCATCCACCGACGCGCTCGCGATAGCGGCGCGCAGCTTGCTTCAGCTTCGCGTTCGGTTCCGGCGGGTTGATCAGGGCGTCATAGAACACGTCCCAATCCTTCGCCGAAAGGGTGATCTTCTCGTGCGAATCGATCACGCGCTCCGCCGCTGCCACCGCGTTCGCCAGCACGAAATCGCTCACGCTCGTTTCCTCATAGGCCGCCGCCCGCTCAAGCTTGCCCTTGGTCTTGGCGTCCAAGCGCAGGTGCATACGGTCTCGTTTCACTTCAGCGCTTTGAGCCATCTGGCGCTCCCGCGTCCTTTACCGTTAGACAAGTACGCCATTTAGGCGTACAAATCAAGGGCCGGCGCAAATTTTTTGGACCGTCCGTTGTATCCCTGAGTGCGCCGGAGGCCGCCCGAGGTGCGGGGCATCGGTTTCGAGCTGAAGCCGGAGCTGCACGCCCTGTTCCGTACCCTTCTAACGGATTGATCCCCCATCGAAACGGCCCGGGCCGGCGCCGCGCGGGACGGCGCCGCCGCCGCGACGAACCGTTGATCTGGATCAAACACAGCCGCGACGAAAGGCCGCACACTAGCCTCGTTGACTCCTATGTTCGTAAATCGGTACGTTATTACCGATTTAAGGGGAGCAGCCCCCCAGGCAGGCGGAGACCTGCCGCAACGCCGAGCGCGAGCCATAGGGGACCGCCGCCCAAGGAGCCGGGAGATGGGTCAGTCGGCTTATCGATGGATGATGACCGCGGCCAACGCGCCGCTCCTGCGCGCGGAGTTCGATCCCTTTCCGCCTGCGGCCGGAGAGGTGGTGGTCGAGATCGCCGGTTGCGGCGTCTGCCATACCGATCTTGGATATCTTTACGACGGGGTGCGCCTCAACCATGCCTTGCCGCTGGCACTCGGCCATGAGATCAGCGGGAAGGTGGTGGCGGCCGGCAGCGGCGCCGAGCGCTGGCTCGGCAGGAGCGTGATCGTCCCTGCGGTGCTGCCGTGCGGCGAGTGCGAGCTCTGCCGCCGCGGCCGCGGCACCATCTGCCGCAATCAGAAGATGCCCGGCAACGACATCCAAGGCGGCTTCGCGAGCCACGTCGTCGTGCCGGCGCGCGGACTTTGCCCGGTGGACGAGGCCAAGCTCGCGGCGTGCGGCCTTACCCTCGCGGAGGTGTCGGTCATAGCCGACGCCGTGACGACGCCCTACCAGGCCGTGAAGCGCGCCGGTGTTGAGCCCGGCAGTCTCGTGGCCGTCGTCGGCACCGGAGGGGTCGGCTCTTACGCGGCCCAGATCGCCAGCACCTTCGGCGCGCACGTCATCGCCATCGACATCGACCCCGAAAAACTCGTCGCGATAGCACCCCACGGCGCCGAGCTCACGCTGAATGCGCGGCAAATGGACGGCCGCGCGCTCAAGGCCGCCATACAGGCCTTCGCCAAGGAGCGGCACCTGCCGCAGACCGAATGGTTCATCTTCGAGTGCTCCGGCACGGCGGCCGGCCAGCTCACCGCCTTCGGCCTCTTGGTCCATGGCGCCACCCTCTCGGTCGTGGGCTTTACCATGGAAAAGGTCGAGCTCCGGCTCTCGAACCTGATGGCCTTCGATGCGCGCGCCGTCGGCAACTGGGGCTGCCCACCCGAGCTTTATCCCGAAGCCCTCGAGCTCGTGCTTGCGGGCAAGGTGCAGATCAAGCCGTTCGTGGAACGGCGTCCGCTTGCCGAGATCAACGACGTCTTCAACGCAGTGCACCGGCACACCGTCAGAAGGCGGGTCGTGCTCGTGCCAAGCGCCTGACCCTCTTTAGGAGGAGACCGACATGCCCGATACGACCCTTGCCGTCGCCGCCAGAACCAAGCCCGCGGCACTCAAGGACCACACCCTCGCTCCGTTCTCCGTGGCGGGGCTCAAGTTCGAGAAACGTCCGGCGAGGACGCAGGCGGGTGCCGTGGTGCCCGGTCTCTACAACGCCTGGATCATTCTCGACAATCCCACCCAGTTCAATGCCTACACCACGGAGATGGTCAAGGGCGCTCTCCTCGCCTTTCGCGCGGCGAGCGTTGCGCGCGACGTGGTGGCGGTGGTGTTCACCGGTAGCGGCGACAGGGCGTTCTGCACCGGCGGCAACACCAAGGAGTACGCGGAATACTACGCCGGCAATCCCCAGGAATACCGGCAGTACATGCGCCTCTTCAACGACATGCTCTCCGCCATCCTCGGCTGCGACAAGCCGGTGATCTGCCGCGTGAACGGCATGCGCATCGGCGGCGGTCAGGAGATCGGCATGGCCTGCGACTTCTCGCTTGCGCAAGACCTGGCGCGCTTCGGCCAGGCGGGACCCAAGCACGGCTCGGCCGCGATCGGCGGCGCCACGGACTTCCTGCCGCTCATGATCGGGATGGAGCGCGCGATCGAGTCGGGCACGCTCTGCGAGCACTGGTCGGCGCACAAGGCCTACCGCATGGGCCTGCTTTACGACATCGTTCCGGCACTCAAGGTCGACGGCAAGTTCCTCCCCAATCCGCTGGTGGTCACCGATCGCTACCTTGACGAGTACGGCCGCATCATCCACGGCGAGCCCAAGACGGGCGAAGCCCTCGCCGAGGGCAAGCGGTTGCTCGCCCGCGGGACGGTCGATCTCTCGCTCCTCGATGAGAAGGTGGAGCAGCTCTGCACCAAGCTCATGCTTACCTTCCCGGAGTGCCTGACGAAGAGCTTCGAGGAGCTGCGCAAGCCGAAGCTCGAGGCGTGGAACCGCAACAAGGAGGATGCGCGGGCCTGGCTCGCCCTCAACATGCTCGGCGAGGCGCGCACCGGGTTCCGCGCCTTCAACGAGGGTCCCAAGGAAAAGCGCGAAATCGACTTCGTGGCGTTGCGCCAGTCGCTCGCCAAGGGAACGCCCTGGTCCGAGGAGCTCATGGAGAGCCTGATACCTAAGGGCGGAGCGGCCTCATGAGCACTCCGGCTCCATCCCCTCTCCGCGTCTGGCTGGAGCAAGGCGGGCGGCTGCTTCGGCTCCGCCTGGCGCGGCCCAAGGCCAACGTCATCGACGGCGCCATGATCGCCGCCTTCGACGAGGCGTTGGCGGCACACCTCGCCCATGCCCATCTTCTCGGCGTCCTCATCGATGCGGAAGGGCCGCACTTCAGCTTCGGCGCCAGCGTGGAAGAGCATCTTCCCGCGCATTGCGCAGCGATGTTGAAGGGGTTCCATGGGGTGATCCTGCGCCTGGTCGAGAGCCCGGTCCCCGTCTTGGTCGCCGTGCGGGGACAGTGTCTCGGCGGGGGGCTCGAGTTGGCACTCGCGGGGACCCTCATCTTCGCCGCCTCCGACGCGAGACTGGGCCAGCCCGAGATCAAGCTCGGCGTCATCGCACCCGCCGCCTCCTGCCTCTTGCCGGAACGCATTGGCCGGGCGCAGGCGGAGGAGCTGCTGCTCTCCGGCCGCAACTGCCCGGCGGAGGAGGCGCTCGCCTTGGGCCTGGTCACCCACGTGAGCGAGGATCCCGAGGCTGCGGCACTCGAGTGGTTTGCCCGCAATCTGGCCGACAAGAGCGGGGCGGCGCTGCGCCGCGCGATGCGGGCGGCGCGGCTCGATCTCGTCGAGCGCCTGCGGGTCAAGCTCGCGCGCGTCGAGGAGCTCTATCTCGAGGACGTGATGTCGACCCGCGATGCGCTCGAAGGCCTCGAGGCCTTCCTCGCCAAGCGGCCCGCGCGATGGGAGCACCGTTAGCCATGACAACCACCGCTGAAATCGTCTCGCGTTGCCAGGGTCTGTTCGATGATCTCCACTTCGCCTACCCGCGCGAGTGGAAGGCGGCCGTGCCGGGCCGCAAGGTCGTCGGCTTCATGCCTTTCTACGTGCCGCGCGAGCTGATCCACGCCGCGGGCGCCTTGCCGCTCGGCATACTCGGCGGCGGCGATCAGCTCGAGGTCATCCACGGCGATGCCTATTACCAAAGCTACATCTGCCGGATCCCGCGCTCGACGATCGAGCTCGGGGTCGGCGGCCGCCTCGATTTCGTGGACGGCATGCTCTTCCCGAGCATCTGCGACGTGATCCGGAACCTCTCGGGCATGTGGAAGATCATGTTCCCGAAGGTCAAGAGCCGCTATTTCGACGTGCCGCAGAACTACCGCGACGACATCGGCGGCGAGTTCTATGTGAACGAGCTCAACGAGCTGCGGCAGATGCTCGCCGAACTCTGCGGCCGCGAGGTGAGCGACGACGCGATCCGTGCCTCGATCGCGCTTTACAACGAGAACCGGCGCCTGGTGCGCGAGGTCTACGCCTTCCGCGCCCGGCAGCCGTGGAAGGCGCCTTCCTCCGAGGTGTATCTGCTCATGCGCGCCGGCATGATCCTCGCGGTCGAGGAGCACAGCCGCCTGCTCAAGGAATATCTCGAGGCGGCGGCGAGCGAGGAGCGACCGCGGCGCGACAACTCCCGCGTCGTCGTCACCGGCGCCTTCTGCGAGCAGCCGCCGCTCAACCTCATCAAATCGATCGAGCTTTCCGGCTGCTACATCGTCGACGACGACTTCATGCTGGTCAACCGCTGGGAGAACTCCGATGTGCCGGTCGAAGGCGATCCCGTGAAGAACCTGGCGCTTGCCTATCTGCACAATTCCGGCAGCACGTCCGCCAAGTACGAGCCCGACCAGGCCCAGAAAGGGGCCTATCTGGTGGAGGCGGTGAAGCGCACGCGGGCCGAAGGCGTCATTTTCGCCGCACCCAGCTTCTGCGACCCCGCACTTTTGGAGCGGCCGATGCTGCAGCACGTGCTCGCGGCCCACAACATCCCCTATATCGCCTTCAAATACGCCGAGAACTCCGGGCAGATGCAGCCCATCCGCGAGCAGGCCGGCACATTTTCGGATTCCATCAAGCTGTGGAGCGATCGATGAACGCAGTACCCGTCGGCGAGACCGTCAAGGATCGGTCGATGCTCAAGCAGAAGGAGATGATCGCCGAGAACTACGAGCTGCTCGCCACCGCGAAGGAGGCCGGCCGCAAGGTCGTTTCGACCTTCGTGCCCGGCAATCTCAACGAGCTGATCATGTGCTTCGACGTGGCCAACAACCTGCCCGAGATCAACGCCATCCAGAACGGCATGCGCAAGAAGAGCGGCGCCTACATCATGGAAGCGGAGAAGCGCGGCCATTCCGAGGACGTCTGCACCTACGTGAAGGCCGACTTGGGCATGTTGGCGAAGGGCAATCTCGGCCCCGACGGCCGGCCGCTGCCGGACCCCGACCTGCTGCTGCTCTCCTATACCGGCTGCTTCACCTTCATGAAGTGGTTCGAGCTCTTGCGCGAGCAATACAAGTGCGAGACGGCGATGCTGCACGTGCCCTACGAGGGCGAGGGCCACGCCTCCAAGAACATGGTCGACTACGTGGTCAAGCAGCTCAAGGAGGAGGTGATTCCCAAGCTCGAGCGGGTGAGCGGCGTCAAGTTCGACATCGACCGGCTGCGCCAATACCTCAAGGAATCCGCGAAGGCCGAGGAGGATTTCGTCTGGGTGCTGGAGTCGGCGAAGACGAAGCCCTCCCCCATCGACGCCTATTTCGGCGGCGTCTATTACATCGGCCCGATCTTCACGTCGTTCCGCGGCACCGAGGACGCGAGCGAGTATTACCGGCTCCTGCGCGCCGAGATCGCGGAGCGCATCCAGAAGGGCCTGGGGCCCGTGACGCCGGACGGCGAGATGCACGAGGAGCGCTACCGCCTCGTGGTGGAAGGGCCGCCCAATTGGACGAGCTTCCGCGATTTCTGGAAGATGTTCTACGACGACGGCGCCGTCGTCGTCGCCAGCACCTACACGAAGGTGGGCGGGGTCTACGATCTCGGCTTCCGCCACGATCCGGACCACCCGCTCGAATCGCTCGCGCAATATTGTCTCGGCTGCTACACGAACCGCAACCTGCCGGCCCGGATCGGTCTCATCGAGAAGTACATCAACGAGTACGAGGCGGACGGCCTCTTGATCAACTCGATCAAGAGCTGCAACAGCTTCTCCGCCGGCCAGCTTCTGATGCTGCGCGAGATCGAGCGGCGCACCGGCAAGCCCGCCGCCTTCATCGAGACCGATCTCGTGGACCCGCGTTATTTCTCTCCGGCCAACGTCAAGAACCGGCTGGAGAGCTATTTCCAGATGATCGAGCAAAAGCGCCGGGGCACGAGGCCGCCGGCCGCGGCTGCCGAATAGCCCAAGCGAGGACGCCATGCGCTGCTTCATCGGCATCGACCTCGGCTCGACCACCACCAAGGCCATAGTGATGGACGAGAATCTCGAGGTGCTCGGCCGCGGCATCACCAATTCGCGCTCGAACTACGATACGGCCTGCAAGGTGGCAAGGTACGAGGCGCTCATCAATACGCGCTTCACGCTCGTCCACCGCGGCCTCGCGCGGATGCCGGAGCTCGAGGCGGTCTTGGAGGGCCTGCTTCAGAACCTCGAGCGCGGGTTCCGGCTCGAGCAATTCCTCGAGCAGCTCGTCGATCTCGAGGAGACCTGCCGCGAGAACGCGAGAAGTCAGCGCTTCAAGGGCGAAGAGACGGCCCTTGCGGAGGCCATCGAGGCCGTCTTCGTCCGCCTGCGCGAGGAGGCGCCGGCCCTCTTTGCACCCGGCGCGCGGCGCAAGTCGGACTTCTTCCGCGACATCGCGGGGTCTCGCTTCATGACGATCGGTCAGGAAGTCGCCCAGGCAAGCGGGCTCTCCTACGACCGTCTCTTGAATGTCTACGACAAGGCGATCATCGAGGTGGAGAACCGGCCCCCCGCGGAGGAGATGAGCGGCAAATTCCTGCGCGCGCTCGATCGCGTCGCGGAGGCCTCGCCGGAGCTCAAGACGGCCGCCGCCCAGATGGGGCCGCTCGTGCGCCAGGCGCTCGACGTGCCGCTCGAGGACACCTATCTCGTGGGCACCGGCTACGGCCGCGTGACGCTGCCCTTCTCCAAGGAGCACATCCGCTCGGAGATTCTCTGTCACGGGCTCGGCGCCCACATGATGTATCCCGAGACCCGCACCGTGCTCGACATCGGCGGCCAGGACACCAAGGCGATCCAGGTCGATGCAAGCGGCATCGTCGAGAACTTCCAGATGAACGACCGCTGTGCCGCGGGCTGCGGGCGCTATCTCGGCTACATCGCGGACGAGATGAACATCGGGCTGCACGAGCTCGGCCCCATGGCGATGAAGGCCACGCGGACGGTGCGGATCAACTCGACCTGCACCGTGTTCGCCGGTGCCGAGCTGCGCGACCGACTGGCGCTGGGCGAGAAGCGCGAGGACATCATGGCCGGTCTCCACCGCGCGATCGTCCTGCGCGCGATGTCGATCCTCGCCCGCTCGGGCGGCGTGCGCGACCAGTTCACCTTCACCGGCGGCGTCGCCAAGAACGAGGCCGCGGTCAAGGAGCTGCGCCAGCTGATCAAGGAGAACTACGGCGACGCGGTCATCAACATCAATCCGGAATCGATCTACACGGGAGCGCTGGGTGCCGCCGCCTTCGCCCGCCGCGCAATCGAGAATTAAGGAGACGAGCCATGGTCGTGACCGCGGGCATCGACATCGGCACCGGGATGATCAAGACGGTGCTGTTCGAGGTCGAGGGCGACGAGAGCCGCTGGCTGGCGCGGCGCACCGATCGCGTGCGCAGCCGCGATCCGCTCGAGCTCGCGGCCGAGGCCTACAATCAAGCGCTCGAAGAGGCCTCGCTCAAGCCCGCGGACGTCGGCTATGTCGCGACCACCGGCGAGGGCGAGTCGCTCGCTTTCCATACCGGCCACTTCTATTCCATGACGACGCACGGCCGTGGTGCGATCTACCTCGATCCCGAAGCCCGCGCGGCCCTCGACGTGGGTGCGCTCCACGGCCGCGCCATCCGCATCGACCAGCGCGGCAAGGTGCTGAGCTACAAGATGACGAGCCAATGCGCCTCCGGCTCGGGCCGCTTTCTCGAGAACATCGCGCGCTATCTCGGCATCGCCCAGGACGAGATCGGCGGGCTCTCGCGGGCCGGGGACAATCCGGAGAAGGTCAGCGGCATCTGCGCGGTGCTCGCGGAGACCGACGTGATCAACATGGTCTCGCGCGGCATCACCTCCGCCAACATCCTCAGGGGCATCCATTCCTCCATGGCCGATCGCCTGGCCAAGCTGCTCAAGACCATGGGCAGCATCGACGGGGTGGTCCTCATGACCGGCGGCTTGGCACTCGACGAGGGCCTCGTCGCCGCCCTGCAGGAGGCGATGGCCAAGGAGAAAGTCACCTTCCCCGTGCGCAGCCACCCCCAATCGATCTACGCCGGCGCCATCGGTGCCGCCCTTTGGGGAGCCTTCCGCCACGAGAAGCTCAAACGCCTCGGCGAGCTCGCAGCGGCATAGCGAGGCGGGCAGGCGCGGTGATTTCTCGGTAGCGCTTGGGCCGGGGCGAACTCGGTAAACCGCAATCTTTGACACAATAAAGAAGATAGGAACGTCGCCGCTGTGAATTGGCGAAAGTTTTTTTATGACAAGTGCCGCTGGTGATCCCCGTTGTTGCTCGACAGGCCCTTCGTCGTCGGAAATTTGATCCTCAATCGACTCTCGCGCCCGCAAGCGTGTCAATGCGCCGTT
>DATEQI010000461.1:0-3072 GCA_035272805.1 Alphaproteobacteria bacterium
CCGCGCGAGCTCGCCGAGACCCTCAACGACCGCCGCGCGCGCGAGCCAGTCCGCCTCCGCGCCGAAGGCGGGCATCACGCGCAGGCCGCGGAACTTGCCGTAGCGCATGTAGCGGTCGAGCCCTTCCCCGAGGTCCGCCGCCGCGACTTGGGCCCAGCCGACGACCGCGCGCACGAAGGGCTCGCGCTCCGCGAGCTCGAGGAGAAACTCCGTCTCGATCGGGTTTTCGGTCGCATGCACCAGCACGACCCCGGAGAGCCCGGCGCTGCGGCTCGCCTCCTTGAGATCCTCGATGCCGAAGTCGCGGTCGATGCCGGCGATCTTGCGGCGGAGCCACACCTCGTAGCCCGAGCCGTCCTTCCAGACATGGACGTGCGCATCGATCGTCATAAGCGACATTTACCATGCCCGCACGGGGTGGCATAGTTCGCGTAATTTGCCCCTCTCCCGCAAGCGGGAGAGGGATCGAACCGCAACGCGGTTCGATCCCATCGCGAAGCGATGGGAGGGTGAGGGACTGGGGAACGGGGAGAAGGCCATGAAATCGATCGGAGTGCTTGTAGCAAGTCTCTCGCTTCTCGCGGGCGCGGCTTCGGCGGCGACCTTGCGCATCGGGCTGCAGGACGATCCTGACCAGCTCGACCCGGCGCGGAGCGGCACCTTCGTCGGGCGCATCGTGTTTGCGGGCCTCTGCGACAAGCTGGTCGACATCGATCAGAAGCTCGACATCGTGCCCCAGCTTGCGACCGCATGGTCGTGGTCCGCCGACAATCTGGCGCTCACCATGAAACTGCGGCCGGGCGTCGTCTTTCACGACGGCGAGCCCTTCGACGCCGCGGCGGTCAAGTTCAATATCGAGCGCTACAAGGACGCCGCCTATTCGGTGCGCAAGGGCGAGCTCAAGCCGGTCAAGGCCGTCGAGGTCGTCGACCCCCTGACGGTGCGCATCCAGCTCGCGACCCCCTATGCGCCCCTCCTCGCCGTGCTCTCCGATCGCGCGGGCATGATGCTCGCCCCCAAGGCGACGGCGGAGGCGGGAGAGAACGTGGCCGCCAACCCGGTGTGCTCGGGTCCCTTCAAGTTCGCCCAGCGCGTGGCGCAGGAGCGCATCGTGCTCGACAAGTTCGAGCGTTATTGGAACCCGTCGGCGATACACATCGACAAGATGATGTACCTGCCGATTCCGGACTCGACGGTCCGGCTGGCCAACCTCAAGTCGGGTCAGCTCGACATCGTCGAGCGCGTCGCGGCCACGGACGTGAAGGCGGTCAAGGGTGATGCGCACCTGCGCCTCGTCGCGAGCCCGTCGCTCGCCTACTACACCATGTCGATCAACCTCGCGAACGGCGAGGCGGCGAACAACCCGCTCGGCAAGAACGCCAAGGTGCGCGAGGCGCTCGAGTGGTCGCTCGACCGCGCGGCCCTCAACCAGGTCGTGTTCGACGGCCAATTCATCCCGAGCAACCAGGCGGAAGCCCCCGGCAGCAAGTACTACAACAACGACTTTCCGGTGCCGAAGCGCGACCTCGCCAAGGCTAAGGCGCTGCTCAAGGAAGCCGGCCAGGAGCATCCCTCCTTCACCCTTCTCGCCGTCAACAACCCGATCGACCAGCAGGTGGCGCAAGTGGTGCAGTCGATGGCGGGCGAGGCCGGCTTCGAGGTCAAGCTCCAGGCCATCGAGCAGAATACGCTCATCGTCGCCGCGACCAAGGGCGACTATCAGGCGACCATCGTGCTCTGGAGCGGACGCGCCGATCCGGACGGCAACATCGCCATCTGGCTCGCCTGCGACGGCTTCCTCAATTGGGGCAAGTGGTGCGATAAGAAGTTCGACGATCTTCTGGGCAAGGCGCGAGGCACCACGGTCGAGAGCGAGCGCGTCGCCGTCTATAAGCAGGCCTCCGCGATCTACCTCGCCGAGCGCCCGCACATCTTCCTCTATCACCTCAAATGGCTGTGGGGGACGAGCGACAAGGTGGAGGGCTTCGTGCCGGTGCCCGACGGCATCATCCGGCTCCAGGGGATGAGGGTGGCACCTTAAGAGAGCGCTTCGAAATGACTCGTCCTTAATGGGCTATTCGTCACCCCCGCGAAAGCGCCAGCGGATGCACACATCTTTGCGGAGGTGCCGATCGCGATAAGCCCCTCTCCCGCTTGCGGGAGAGGGAGGGACCCGCGGCCGTCAGGCCGTGGGAGGGTGAGGGACGGCGCCGACGTCCGGCATTCCCTCACCCTTCCCATCCCTTCGGGATGGGTCCCTTCCCTCTCCCACAAGCGGGAGAGGGCTTTCTTGTGTTCTCTCGCTTGCGCGGGCATGACGGCGCACGGCGAGTAATGCATTGAAAGTGACGCATTCATTTTCGAGTCAGCCACTAAGCTGTCCGCGCACCCAATCCGCGATTTCGCCTGCCGTCGCCTGCCACAGCGCGCGGTGCGCGGTGATGCGGGCGAGCGCCTCCTCGAGATAGCGGATGCGGTGCGCCATGCCGAAGAGCCAGGGATGGAGGGCGAGCCCGAAGCTGCGGCCCGATTGCTCGCCCTCCTTGTGCAGCACGTCGATCGCCTCGCCCACGAGTGCGGGGTAGCGCCAGCTGTCGACGCGGCGGAGCCAGAAAAGCTGCACGTCGTCCCACTCGACCTGGTTGGGGATGGCGATGAGCGGGGGGCCCACGCTCATGGCGTAGGGCTGGTCGTCGTTCGCCCAGTCGAGCAGGTAGTCGATGCCTGCCTCGGCGAGAAGGCGAGGGGTGCGCGCCGATTCTCCGTGATCCTGGCCGAGCCAGCCGCGCGGCGCCTTTCCCACAGCACGCGCGACCGCCTGGATCGCGTCGGCGATGAACCGGCGCTCCTCCGCCTCGCTCATCCGGCTCGAGATGAGGCGGGTCGCGTGACTGCCGTGGGCGACGAACTCGTAGCCGCGCCTTGAGAACTCGGCGATGAGGGCGGGATAGCGCACGCACGCGGCGGAGCCGGCGGCGACCGTCGCCTTGATGCCGTAGCGGTCCAAGACCTCGAGAATGCGGAAGATGCCGACCCGGTTGCCGTACTCGCGCTGCGACCAGCTGCGGTAGT
>DATEQI010000462.1:0-2367 GCA_035272805.1 Alphaproteobacteria bacterium
CGGGGTGGTCGTGGCCTCCGGTGCCGGCGCCACCGCCGTCTCGGTGCCGAAATAGACCTGCTTCTGCGCATCGCCGCCCGTGTCCCCGCCCGGCTTGATGCGGATGGGCTCGGGCTTGGCCACGGGTGCGGGGGCCTCAGCCGGCGGCGCCAAGGAACGGTTCATGAGCTGCGAGAGCATGTCGCCCACGCTCTGCGGCTGGGGAGACTGGTTCTGCTGGCAGGCGGCGAGTGCTGAGACCGCGAGCAGCATTATAAGGCCCGCGCGCGAACTCCCGAGGAGCGGCGCCACAGAGCCGCGCTGCGGCAGGAAAGATCGCCACCTGGCTGAGATCAATGGCCCCCACATGCAGAGACGGGTCGGTCTGCGACCGCTGGCTGCGAAGCGAGCCCAAGCAGACACCCTACCCGGGCGGTTCTATTGCCGGCAAAGGCGGGGTTGTCCGCTTCCCCGCGCGGCAGTTTCCCGGATAATGCCAATGCGGTCAAGCCGAACAGGCCCGCGCACTCCCCCTGGTTGCGAGCCGAAGGCGACGCGACCTGGCGGCCGGTGCGCCACGCCCGGCAAGCCCCGTCCGCGCGGCAATCGGCGTAATCATCGACGCGGGCAGAGGTGCGTGCTATGACTACGACGAGTTCCGGGTTGGCCCGAAGGTCGGGGAGGAGAGCGATGGGAAAGGGCTCGCTCGCGGCCCTTGCGGTCTTGGCGCTTTCGGCGTGCGCCGACAATCCGCCGCAGACGGGAGCCGATGCTGCCACTGCGGTCGCCACACCCTTCTACGTCGCCGGCAAGGTCTCGGCCTGTGTCGCCACGCTCGCAGTCGGCGGGCCGCTCGGCGGGCTCGCGTGGCTGGCGCCCGGGGATGACGCGCGCTATTTCCAGGGCGAGATCGCGCGCGGCCTCATGGCGAATTGCGGGACGAGCTATGGGCCCGCGCACTGACGGCCGCCGCCGGGTGCGATCGGGGGGAGCGTGAAGACCGTCGCCGAGGTGCTGGTCGAACTGGGCAAGCTCAGCCCGGAGGACCTCGGCCGCGCGCGGCGGGCGCAGCAGAACCCCGACGAGCCCTTGGACGACGTGCTCGAGCATCTCGGCCTGCTCTCGAGCTCAACCAAGGCGCTCGCCGTATCCATGGTCCACAATTTGCCGCTCGCAAAGGCGGCGGATTTCCCGCCGAGACGTCCGGACCTTTTGGGCCTCTCGCCCAAGTTCCTGCGCGAGGCCAAGGCGCTGCCCATTGCGCTCCGCGAGGACGGCATCGTGCTCGCCATGGCCGACCCGGGTGCGGCTTATGTCATCGATGCCGTGCGGCTCGCCAGCGGCCGGCCGGTGATCCCCTGGGTCGCCGCCGGCTCGGACATCGAAGCAGCACTCAACCGCTATTTCGCGCCTGGAGAAGCGCCGACGGAGTCCGCGGCAGAGGCGCTCGCCGGCGGCGGGGAGGGTGCGGAAGAGGACATCCAGCGCCTCCAGGACCTCGCGCGCGAGGCGCCGGTCATCCGGCTCGTCAACCAGATCATCGCGGATGCCGTCGAGGCGCGCGCCTCCGACATCCACATCGAGCCTTTCCGCGACGAGCTCCGGCTGCGCTACCGGGTGGATGGCGCGCTCCGCCACATCCCTGCTCCGCCGGCGCGGCTCGCGCGCGCCATCTCCTCGCGCATCAAGATCCTGGCACGGCTCAACATCGCCGAGCGCCGCCTGCCGCAGGACGGCCGCGCGCGCTTCGCCGTCGCCGGCCGGCAGATCGACCTGCGCATCGCCACCATGCCGACCATCTATGGGGAGAGCATCTCGATCCGCCTGCTCGAGGACATGGGCGAGGCGCCGAGCTTCGCGAGCCTCGGCCTCTCAGCCGGGGTCGAGGAGGCGCTGCGGAAGGCGCTCGCGGCCCCGCACGGCATGGTGCTCGCGACCGGCCCGACCGGCAGCGGCAAGACGACGCTCCTTTACGCGGCGCTCAACATGCTCAACCGCGAGGAGTGCAACATCCTCACCGTCGAGGATCCGATCGAATACCAGATCCCCGGCATCAACCAGGTCCAGGTCAAGGCGGAGATCGGCTTGAGCTTCGCGCGGCTCTTGCGCTCGATGGTGCGGCACGACCCCGACATCATCATGGTCGGCGAGATGCGCGACGGCGAGACCGCGAACATCGGCGTGCATGCGGCATTGACCGGGCATCTGGTGCTGACCACGCTCCACACCAACAGTGCCGCGGGTGCTATTGCGCGCCTCATCGACATGGGGGTGCCGCCGTTCCTCCTGACCTCGACCCTGCGCGCCATGATCGGCCAGCGCCTGGTCCGCGTCCTCTGCCGCGAGTGCCGCGAGCCGATCCCGACTCCGGCCGATTTCGCGATTCTT
>DATEQI010000463.1:0-20990 GCA_035272805.1 Alphaproteobacteria bacterium
CTTTCAGCCACGAGTACCTGAAAGTGGTATCCGGCGGTCGCTCGCATAATAGTATGACCACCTTTATGACATTTTTTTGAATAGTCACTAACCGTAAACATATCTCTAACCCTAGTCTCCTCGCTTGCTCAGCACTATCGCCGCCGCCGCCGTCGCTACCCGTTTGACCCCCCATTCATCGCCACCACCACCACCACCACCGCCACCGCCACCGCCACCGCCACCGCCGCCGCCGCCACCGCCGCCGCCGCCGCCGCCGCCGCCGCCCGCGTCGCCGCCTCCGACGTGAGGGCGCGGAGCCGGGTGGCCGAGATGCCGGCCGCGTTGGTCACCAGCGCCGGACTCGGGTGAATGCGCTCTGCCGCGTCCTCGGAATGATCGCCGCAGCGGGGTTATCGCGCGGGAGGACCCTCGAAGGGAATCGCGACGAGGAGCGTCGATGCGCCACCCGAAGGCGGGAAGCGCCATGCCCGCACCGCCTCGAGCGCTGCGGCGATCGCCACCTCGGGCGGGACTGCATCATCGGCGATCGCGAGCAGGCGGTCGAAGAGCATGTCGATACCGGCAACCTTTCCCTCGGCGCTTAACAGCAGCTTGAGCGTGAGCAGCCCCGCAAGACCTCTGCTCGCCTCCGCGATGCGCGGGCGCATGCTCTTCAGCTCAGCGTCGATCACGGTCTGAGCCTGCACTTGCGTGAGCGCGCCGGCCACGACGGGCGGCCCTTCGCTGAAGTGCCCATGGAGCACGACACGTCCCTCCTGCGGCACCATCGTGCCTTCGAGCCGTGGCACCGCATGCGGCAAGCGGTCGTCGAAGACGAGGAGCTGGTTGAAATGTGCCGGCACCAGATTGTAGAAGCGGGTCGCCGCGGCCGCCGCCGTAATGGCGGGCGAGCCGAAATAGCGCTCCTCCCGGAAGATGAGGGTTTCGCCGCCGTCGAAGCGGCGGTTCTCCCAATTGGTGAGCGAATAGACGAAGCCGAGCCGCCCGCCGCGCGCATCGTTATGGATACCTTGGCTGCAGCCGGCGACGTAGAGGCTGAGATAGGGCCAGCTCACGCGGGTCAGTCCGAAGCGCTCCAGCGCGAGACGCTGGAGGCTCGCGAAGAACTCGTCGCAAAGTGTCCGCGGGATGATTTTTTCCGGCTGCGTGCGCAAATAAGTATAGAGCTCGGGAACGTTCCAGTAATTCCAGATCTGGTGCGTCTCGGGGCTGTGCCGCGCGGGATCGGCGAAGTGCGCATCGAATGCCGCGCGCAGCTCCCGGGCGTTGGCGAAGAAGTCGGGGAAAATGAGGTGACCGGGCAGCATCGGCGCTTGTGCTCCTGCGCGAGGCCGGGCCTTGCCCGGCAGTTCACGATTGCGAGCCACGCTCGCTCGAGCGGTCGACGAAAGGCCGCGGCTGCAGTTTGATCTGATGCTCGATGGGTGCCGGCCGGCCGTCGGGCAAGACGCCGCGGTAATAGGTCTTCTGCCACTTCTCGCGCTTCGCTTCCGAATCCGGCTTCGGCAGCTCTTTGAGAAACTGCTCGCGGCTCTGGCTCCATTGGGTGTAGCTCGCCTGCAGCTCCGGATTGGACGCGAGGCTGCGGATCTCCGGCTCGACGCTGTCGACGAGCCCGCGCGGCACGGGGAAGATCATGCAGAACGGCTCGCCCGCCACGAAGCTCACGTGGGCGCCGGGCCGCGTGAAGAGCCAGTTCATGGTGAAGGTGCTGGGCATCCAATCGCTCTCCACGATGCCGGAGAGCGGCACGATGCCGTCCTTGGGCGAGTTTACCGGCCCTGACACCCAAAGATTGTAGCCGGGCTCGGTGCGGAAGATGCAGCCCACGTCGAAGGTGAGCACGCCGCTGCCGAAATGGCTCATGAGGCGCGGCGTGGTGTTGCTGCCTGAGCGGATGATGATGTCCTCGAGCCGAGGGCCGCCCATCCATACGGCCTCATGCGCGGTTGTGGTGAGGATCTCCCAGCCATGGCTGTTGGCGATGGTGAGCGGCAGGCAGCGATAGGCGAAGCCCTCGGGTGAGGCGTCCATCCAGGCGCGCTCGCGCACCGCCGGCCGGATGGGCGGCCTCGGCTCGGAAACCGGATAGCAGATGAGCTTCATCGCCTTTCCCCCTCGCACGCCGCCCTTGAGCGGCACGCGGGCGAAGGAACCCTTGCCGTCCTGCAGCGGCGCGCCATCATAGCATCTCGCGTTGCCGCGCTCGCGAAATCTGCGTCTGCGGCAATCCCTCCTCCTGGACCAGAGGCTCTTCGCCTTGCGCTCGCCGCCGCAGGCGGCGCCCGCGCTTGCCTCTTCGCTTCGCTCCTTGGCGTCCCTTGCCCGGCGGTATATGGATGGTCGGGGCAAGCATCCCTCGCAGGAGACACCGACCGGAACGCCGCTCGCCTCCGGCCGCAACAAGGAAAGGACCGCCATGATCTACGAGCTTCGCATCTATCATTGCGTCTCGGGCCGCCTTCCGGCTCTCCTCAAGCGCTTCGAGACCACCACACTCGGCATCTGGGAAAGGCACGGCATCAAGCAGGCCGGCTTCTGGACCGCGGCGATCGGAGGCTCGAACCAGGACTTGTATTACCTCCTGCAATGGGACTCTCTGGCCGAGCGGGAGAAGAAATGGACGGGGTTCATGAACGATCCGGAGTGGATCGCCAAGCGCGCCGAGACCGAGCGCGACGGGCCGATCGTCGCCTCCCTCGAAAACATGATCCTGCAGCCGACCAAGTTCTCGTCGGTGAAGTAAGCGGCCGCGCGCGCTCCGCACCTAGGCCATGAAGGCCGATCCGGCGACCATTCTCGTCTATTCCGGGCTCGAGCTGATGGGGGACGGGTTCATGAAGCTCCCGTTCCTGCGCGCGCTCCGCGGCACTTGGCCGAGCGCGCGCATCACTTGGCTGGCGGGGCGGGGCAAGACCGTCTATGCCGGTCCCTTGCGGCCGCTCGTCCAATCCTACCTCGACGAGATCATCGAGGATGCCGGGGTCGGTCTCGCGCTTGGCGAGCTCCTGCGTCGCCCGCTCGCCGGCCGCAGCTTCGATCTCGTGATCGACACGCAGCGCGGCGTCAGGACCACCCTCATCCTCAAGCGTATACGGCACCGGTTGTTCGTTTCCGCCGCCGCCGATTTTTGGCTCAGCGAGGTGCGTCCGCCTCGAGACTATCGTCGGCCGCCGGCCATGGTGATGCAGCTCCTCGACCTCGTGCGAATGGCCTCGGGAAGAGCTCCTCGCCTGGCGTCGCAGCCGATGCTGCCGGAGCGCTTCATGGCCGCCGCGCGCGCCGCGATCCCCGAAGGGACGCCCGTGCTGGGGCTGGTACCGGGTGCCGGCGGGCGCCACAAATGTTGGCCGCGCGAGCGCTATGTCGAGCTCGCCCGCCAGGCCATGGCACGCGGGGAGCGCGCGGCCTTCATCCTCGGGCCCGACGAGCGGGCCTGGCTCGATGAGTTGCGCGCGGCGCTGCCCGAGGCGCTGTTCCCCCTGCAGGACCGGTGCCTTGCCCCCGACTTGGCCGCCTCGCCGCTCTATACGCTTGCGGTCGGGCAACGTCTTGCGCTCGCGGTCGCCAACGATTGCGGCACCGCCCACATGCTCGCGGCCGTCGGCTGCAAAATGGTGAGCCTGTTCGGACCCAGCAGCGCCGACAAGTTCGCGCCGCTCCTCCCCGACCTCACCATTCTGAAGGCCCAGGACTTCGGCGGCAGCGAGATGACACGCATACCGCTCGAGGCGGTCGCCGCAGCACTCGCCGCCAAGCTCGACGAGGGGCCGCCGATCAGTGCGCCATGAGCACCGGCACGGTCATGCGCTGGAAAATGTCGCGGGAGACGCCGCCAAGCACGAGCTCGCGCAGCCGGGAATGACCATAGACGCCCATGACGATCAAGTCCGCTGCTTCGTCCGCCGCGCGCGAGAGCAGCATGTCGCCGATGCCGACTTCGCCGGCGACGAGGTGATGCGCCTCGGCCTTGACTTGATGCCGCAGGAGGTGCCGCGCGATCGCCATTCCGGAAGCGCGCGTCTCGCTGTCCTCGTTTTTCGAGGTATCGATGGAAAGCACCTCGACGCGGGTGGCACTCGCGAGGAACGGCAGCGCATCGCCCACCGCGCGCGCCGCCTGCGGGCTGCCGTTCCAGGCCACGAGCACGCGCTCGCCGAACGACCCGAAGCGCCCGGCATAGGGAACGAGGAGTGCAGGACGGCCCGCCCCTATGACGACGCGCTCGGGAAAATCGGGGGCAATCCCGGGCGCGCGCTGCGTCGGAGGGACTTGGCCGAGAATGGTGAGATCGGCATGGCGTGCCTCGCGCGACACGAGCTCCACCGCATCGCCCTCGCTTTCGAGCCATTCCGTCTTTGACGCGAGCCCCTTGACGGCGGAGGCAAAGAGCGCTTTGGCGGTGTCGCGCTCCTGGCCCACTTGCGCGTCCGCTTCCTCGAGCACCTTTGGCGGAAACTGATCAGCGAGCAGCGGGGAGAGTGTCACCGGCGGCAGCACATAAAGGCCGGTCAGATGGGCGTCGAAGCGGCGCGCCAGGGTTGTTGCAACCGCGAGTCGCGCCTTGCACTGCGGCGAGGCGTCGACGTGCACAAGGAGGTCCTTATAGGACATGTCTTTGCCTTCCTCAGGCGTGGCCGCTGGCGCCTTGATAACGGAGTGACGTGCTGGGCTTGATCTTCTCTTGCCGGCGCCGGTGACCCGCGCTGATGGGATAGTGCCATCGCGCGTGAGAGACAAGGGGATAGTAGAACGCCCTTCCCGCCCTCTCTGCAGGGCGGCGGGTCAGGCTGGTAGAGAGCCGTTGCTGCGCCGTTCCTCTTCGGCGAGAAATGCGCGCTAAGTCTTCACCCTCTTGCCCTCGGGCGTAAGCCAGGTCCAACCCGATTTGCCATCCCCGAAGCGCTCGCTCACGAACGTTTCGAGATCGCGGCGGGCCCGCTTGCGGATTCTCGCCTCCTTCGGCGTGGCCTTGCGGCCGTTCAGTCCGAAGTACGTCAGCATCTTCTTCGTGGTCGCGCGCAAGGTCCTCGAGGCGGTGTCGACCTCGATGGTGCCATGGGCAGCAAAGCGAAGGATCTCTCGCGACATCAGGAGGTCCTCAGCAAGCCAATTATTATCATTTTGACACCGATTCTCCGCGTTTGCATCATTCAATCGGCAAGTGGTAATACCATTTGGCGTCAAAGCAAGGGGGGAGCCATCCGAGCTTGCGGGTCGCGCGCCTCTCCGCATCGCGGTACCCTGCCTCCAACCGCCTTGCGCCAGCCGGAGAGCTGCCGCCCGCGCCCTGCCGACTGCGAAAATCTTCAAAAAATTCAATATCTTGCAACAATACGGCAGGGCCTCTGCCTTGCGCGCGGGCGGGCGCGCTCGACAATGTGTGATAACGGTCACAGCGGTTTGGCCTCGATCTGGCGGACCCTCAGTCAAGATTGGTAGGTTCATGCGTCGGCCCTACCAAAATTGGGAGTATTATCCCCGGGAGAGGCTGGGGACGGCCGGCAGACGCTTGCGCCGAGGGAGCCAGTCGAGGGGGCCCGATAAGCCGATGGTTGCGCTGGACTACGCTGTGGCAAACGTTCCGTCGGCGGGACAGGGGACACCGCTCAGGGTCGGCGTGCTGGTCGATCTCGAGCTGAGCCCGCAGGCCGGAGGGCATGTCAAGTGCTGGGAACGCTTGGCGCGTGCGGCTTGCGCCTTCGCCGATCAGCTCGACCTCACGGTGCATTTCACGGGCCGCAGGCACGCCATCGAGGCGCTCGGCAGCAACGTCCGTTATATCGTCGAGCCGCCGGTGCTCAGCACGGCGCGCTTTCGTCTTCTCTCGCACGTGCCGGACCACACGGATCTCGCCCCCTTTCATCCCCGGCTCGCGCGCAGGCTGCCTAACTACCAGGTGATTCACACGACCGATGCCTTCTTCGCCTATGCGCGCACCGCCGCGCGCGTGGCGCGGCGGAACGGCATACCGCTTGTCACCTCGGTGCATACCAACACGCCCGAGTACTCGCGCATCTACACGAGACTGACGATCGAGCGCCTCCTCGGCCGCAGCGCCTTGAGCCGCCTCTTGCTCGACCGGCTGGCGCTCGATCGCACGGTCGAGCGTCGCATGCTGGCGCAGCTCGATGCGCACCAGCGTCAGTGCGCCTTCACCTTCGTCTCGCGCCCCGACCAGCTCGCGGCGGCCGAGCGCGCGCTTGGCGGGCGGGCCGGGCTGTTGCGCCGGGGGATCGAGCGCGAGCTGTTCACGCCGCAAAGCCGCAATCGCGCGTGGCTCGCCGCGAGCTTCGGCATCCCCCCCGAACGCACGGTCGTGATCTTCGTCGGCCGGGTCAATCGCGGCAAGAACGTGCTTCTGCTCGCAGAGGCGGTGGCAGCGCTCGTGGCAGAGGGTCTCGATCTCCACCTCGTGTGCGCCGGCAGGGGCGACCAGCGCGATGCGGTGGCGGCCAGGCTCGGCACGCGTGCGACCTGCCCGGGCCCGGTCGCCGTGGAGGAGCTCGCCCGTCTCTATGCCTCGGCCGATCTCTTCGCCTTGCCCTCCCAGATCGAGGAGTCGGCGAATGTCGTGCTCGAGGCGCTCGCCTCCGGACTGCCCGTGCTCGTGACCCGCGAAGGCGGCATGGGCCGCGCGCTGGTCGAAGGCGAGACCGGGCTCACGCTCCCGGGTGGGGCGAGCGGCGCCTGGGCGGAGGCGATCGGCCATTTGACGCGCGACCCCCAGCACCGCCTGCGCATGGCGCGCGCCGCCCGTCGCTATGCCGAGCAGCATTTGCCTTCCTGGGAGGATGTGCTCGCGGAGGACCTCCTTCCGCGCTGGCAAGAGGCCGCCGCCAGCGGCGCATAGGCACCTCACGGCCATGACGGCCCCCACCCGCATTCTCATCCTCGTCCCCCACCCTGACGACGAGGTGGTCGGCTGTGGCATCGCGGCGCGTCGGGAGGCCCTCCGCGGCAAGCACGTGCTCGCCCTCTATCTCACCACCGGCGTGCCCGAGCGCCAGCTGCTCTGGCCGTGGCAGCGCCGGCATTACGAGGCCCTTGTCGCGGCCCGGCGGGCGGAGGCGGAGGCCGCCGCCGAGTTGCTCGGGATAATACCCGCGGGCTTTCAGGACGTGCCGGCGCGCACGCTCAAGTCCCACCTTGCGCTTTCGCTCGCGCGCATCGAGAGGACGCTGGCGGCGGAGCGTATCGCGGAGCTGTGGACGCCGGCATTCGAGGGCGGGCATCAGGACCATGATGCGACGAACCTCCTGGCCTCGCGCCTGCGGCACCGTCTTCCCGTCATCGAGTTTGCCGAATATCACGCGGCCGGAGGTCGGGCCGAGAGCCAGCGCTTTCTCGCCCCTTGCGGGGACGAGCGGCACCTGGTCCTCGCCGCCGCGGAAGCGGCACTCAAGCGCCAAGCCCTGGCGCTCTATCGCTCAGAGCGGCGCAATCTCGCGCACGTGCGCTGCGAGAGAGAGTGCCTGCGTCCGCTTGCGCCTTACGATTACGCAAGCGCGCCGCATGCGGGCGGCCTCTTCTACGCCCGCTTCCAATGGGTTCCCTTTCGCCATCCGAGAATCGACTTCGACCCGCCCGGGCGCGTCTATTCGGCACTCGCGCGCTTCGCCGCCGAGACGAGGGCCTCGAGCGAAGTGCCGACGGACGTTGCCGAGCGTTGACCGGCGCACCGAATCCTGCAACATCGCTCGTCGGGATCGGCGAGAGGGGAGCCTCGGGGAAGGAAGAGAGGAGCACCGTGCCATGTTGAAGAAAGGCTTCAAGCAGTATCTCGCCGAGGCCAATGCGGCCGTCGAGACCGTGTCGGTCGCGGATGCGCGGCAGCTCCATGCGGCGGGCGGCGCCGTCTTCGTCGATGTGCGCGAGGGTGCGGAGCATGCCCAGGGCCACATCCCGGGCTCGGTAAGCGTGCCGCGCGGATTTCTCGAATTCATCGCCGACCCGGAGACGCCGATGCATAATCCGGCCCTCTCCTCGGGCAAGCGCCTGGTGCTCTATTGCGCTTCGGGCGGACGCTCGGCACTTGCCGCCAAGACGCTCTGCGACATGGGCATCGCCAATGTCTGCCATATGGCGGGCGGATTCGGCGCCTGGGTGCAAGCGGGTGGTGCGGCCGAGCGCTGAGCGCGAGCCCACGGCGGGGCAAACGAGGTTGGCTGAGGGGGCGCAAAGGATGGGCAAAGGGTGCGGAGGGTTCTTTGCCCTGCGCGCAGCCTTGGCGTCTTCTGCATGGCGGGCTCGCGATGAGCGAGACACTGGTCAGCCGATTTCCGCCTCTTTTTTGTCTCGATATGCGTTCGTGCGCCGCACGTGCCGGAGTCCATATGCCCGGCCGCGCGGCACGGCGGCAATGCTCGGCGATATGCGGCGAGCGCAAAACCCTGCGGCGGCGAGTCCCGAAAATTGTCGCCGAGTTGTCACCCCTCCCAGCACCGGACCATCTTAGATTTTAGCCATTCTGCTGCTGCCTCCAGATCGAACCGGCCGCCGCCGGAGGATGCCAATGCGTTTCGCGGAGGATCCGACCATGACAAAAGCTTATGCCCTTCTGAGCGCCGGAATTCTGCTCACCGCACTCTCGGCGCCCGCCTACGCTCAAGTGAGAGTGCCCTGTGCCGAGCGCGAGCAGGTCGTCAACGCCCTGCAACACGACTTCGAGGAGACGCAGGTCGCATCCGGCCTCACGCCGGCCGGACAGCTCCTGGAAGTCTTCGCCTCGGATAAAGGCACCTGGACCGTCATCCTGAGCATGCCCACGGGCAAGTCCTGCATGATCGCGAATGGCGAGTCGTGGAGTTCGGAGAAGAAGGCGAGCCTGACGGCGGGCAAAGGCTCTTGAGTCCGCTCGAATCGCGAAATCCCAAGGGCTGGTCGTGCCGCAGGAGTCACCCGACGCCGCAGCTCGGGAAGCCCTGCCAGCGCGCGCGCCTACTTCCGCCGCGGGTCGAGCGCGTCGCGCAGGCCGTCGCCCAGCAGGTTGAAGGAGAGCACGGCCAGGAAGATGGCGAGCCCGGGCCAGAGCGCCATCCAGGGCGCCTGCTCGAGGAAGTTCTTGGCGGTGTTGAGCATGCTGCCCCAGCTCGGCGCCGGCGGCTGCTGTCCGAGCCCGAGGAAGGAGAGGCTCGCCTCGGCGATGATCGCCTGGGCGATCGCCAAGGTCGCCTGCACCATGAGTGGAGGCAGGATATTGGGCAGGATGTGGCGCAAGAGGATGCGCGAGTGCCGATTGCCGAGCGCCTTCGCGGCCTCGACATAGTCCTCGACCTTGACCGCGAGCGTCTGCGCGCGCGTGAGCCGGACGAAGATCGGCATGGCGGAGATGCCGATCGCGATCATCGCGTTGGTGAGGCTCGGGCCCAGGAAGGCGGCAAGGGCGATCGCCAGGATGAGGAAGGGGCAGGCGAGCATGGCATCCGTGATGCGCATGAGCAGCCCGTCGATCCAGCGCCCGGCATAGCCCGAGACGAGCCCGACCGGCACGCCCAAGCCGAGGGCGATCACGACCGAGACCACACCCGCGAGGAGCGAGGCGCGCGCACCGTAGATCACGCGCGCCAGCACGTCGCGGCCGATCTCGTCGGTGCCGAAGAGGTGGGCGAGCGTGGGCGCCTTGCGCACAGTTAAGAAATTGGTGGCAAGCGGATCGTAGGGGCTGACCAAGGGGGCGAAGACTGCTGCGGCGACGAAGCCGAGCACGACGACGGCACCGAAGACCGCACTCTTGCGCTTGAGCAGGCGGTCGAATGCGGCCCTGAGCGGGCTGCGCTCCACGAGCTCGGTGCCGTCTCGCGTGATCGCGCTCATCCCGCCCGCCTCAGGACCTGAGGCGCGGATTCACCAGGAAATAGGCGACGTCCGCGCAAATGTTGAGCAGGATGTAGATCGTAGCCGTCACCAGCACGACCCCTTGCACGACCGCATAGTCGCGGTTGAACACGGCATCGACGATGAGCTTGCCGAAGCCGGGGATGGTGAAGATCTGCTCGGTCAAGACCGCCCCCGACATGAGCTGGCCGAACTCGAGCGCGCCGAGCGTGATCACCGGAATGAGGGCGTTGCGCAGGCTGTGGTGCAGCACGACGGTGCGCTCGGAGAGCCCCTTGGCGCGCGCGGTGCGCACGTAATCCGAGCTCAGCACCTGGAGCATCGCACTCCGCGTGTGGCGCATGATCACCGCCGCCACGGCGTTGCCGAGCACGAAGGCGGGCATGATGATGGTGCGCAGGTTCTCGCCGAGATTCTCCGTGGGCGGCACGAAGCCCGAGGCGGGGAGCCAGCCGAGGTCGACCGAGACGAGGAGGATCAGCATGATGCCGAGCCAGAAGTTGGGCGTGGAGAGGCCCCAAAGTGCGAACACGTTGGCCGCGTAATCGATCGCGCTGCCGTTCTTGACCGCGGAGAGGATGCCGCTCGGGATGCCGATGAGAAGGGCGATGAGAAAGGCGATGCCGCCGAGCTCGAGCGTCACCGGCAGCTTCTGCAGCACGAGTGCGCCGACGGGCATGTTGTTGCGCAACGATTGGCCGAGATCGCCGTGCAGCGCGTCGTCGATCCAATAGAGGTAGCGGACGGGAAAAGGCTGGTCCAAGTGATATTTCTTGTGGAAATAGGCGATCACGTTGGGGTCGCGATCCTCGCCCGCGAGGGCGAGCGCCGGATCGCCCGGCAGGAGCTGCTGCAGCCCGAAGATGATGATCGAGACGAAGAAGATCGTCGGAACCGCGATCAGCAGGCGGCGGATGAGGAAGGCGAGCATGGCTTGAGGGGCGAGCCTCGAGGCGGATTAGCAGGAGGTGCTGCCGCAGGCAGCACCTCCTGCCTCCCCTACTCGAGCGTGACGCCGACGACGCGGATCAGGCCGTCCGGATAAGGCGTGAAGCCCCGCAGCCGCTTGGTCAGGCCGTAGATCCACTTGCGCTGGAAGAGGTAGATGATCGGCCGGTCCTTCGCGATGAGGATTTCCGCGGCCTTCTTGTACGCCTGATAGCGCGCGGCCGGGTCGTTCGTCGTGCGCGACTCGTCGAGCGCCTTGTCGGCCTCCGGGTTGCAATAGTGCCCGTCGTTGTTGGCGGCCTTGCAGGCGACGAAGTTGTAGAGGTTGCCATCGGGGTCCGTGCGCCCGCTCCAGCCGATGTAATAGGCCTCGAAGTCGCCCCTGTTGGCGCGGTCGAGCGAGGTGGCGAACTCGACGGCTTGGATGCGCAGGTCGATGCCGGCCTCCTTGACCATGGCCTGGAGCACTTGCGCACCTTGCTGGTCCTCCTGGGTCGTCGGCACCATGAGGTTGACGACGAGGTCGGGATGGCCCGCCGCCTTGAGCAGCTCCTTCGCCTTCTCGAGGTTGCGCTGAGGTACGGGGATTTCCTTGATGTAATAAGGATTGCCGACCGGCTCCCATTGGTTCCCCGCGGTGAACTCGCCGTTGAAGACGACCTGCGGGATGGCGTTGCGGTCGATCGCGAGCTCGAAGGCCTCGCGTACGCGCGCATCCTTGCCGAGCGGATTGTCCGCCTTGGGACCGTTGGCGAGATTGATCGTGATGCCCCAATAGGCGAGCGAGGAAACCGTCGCCGTCTGCAGCTTTGGGTCCTTGCGTAAGCTCGGCAGATCGGTCGGCAGGACGCGCTCGATGAACTCGAGGCTGCCGGACTGGAGATTGGCGAGCCGCGCGGTATTGTCCACGATGGGACGGAATTCGACCCGATCGAGGTGGACGTTGTCCTTGTTCCAATATTTGTCGAACTTGTCGAGCACAATGCGGTCCTGCGCCACGCGCTCGACGAATTTGAAGGGTCCGGCGCACACGGGGTGGGCCGAGAAGTTGCCGGCTTCCGCCTTGGCCGCCTTGGGCGACACGATCATGCCGGCACGGTCGGTGAATGCCGCGAGCAAGGGCGCGAACGGCTTCGAGAGATTGAGGCGCACCGTGTGCTCGTCGAGCACGTCGACGCTCTGGACCGCGCTGATCTCGGCCTTGCGAAACGAGCCTTGCAGCGTCAAATGGCGCTCGATGCTGAACTTGACCGCCGCGGCGTTGAACGGCTCGCCGTCATGGAACACCACGCCCTCGCGCAGCTTGAGGGTGAGTGCCCTGTTGTCGGCCGACCATTCGTAGCCGGTCGCGAGCTGCGGCACCACCTTGAGATCGGGGCTGATGTCGAAGAGCTTGTCGCACAGGCTCGCGAACACGATGCGGCCCACGAAGGTGCGCGCGAGCGTGGGGTCGAGGAGGTCCGGGTCCTCCGCCAGCCCGATGCGCAGCGTCTTGGCAGAGGTAGTGCTCGCGAGTGCTGCCGCAAGCACCGCCGCGGTCGCGATTCTGGTTATCCAGCCCATGATCCGTCTCCCTGTTTATTTGCCTTCTCGCCTCAGTCGCCGGCTCCGCTTTGCGCGAAATGAGCCTGCAGCCGCTCGAGCCGCGGGTTGGGCGGCTCGTCCTCCGGGCGGGGAATGAGCTCGTCCGCCGCTGGAATCTCGCGCCAGAAATGGCACGCCGTAAAGTGCCCTCGGCCGTCGTCCGCGAAGACGGGCGTTTCCTCGCGGCAGCGTTGCTGCGCGTAAGGACAGCGGGTGTGAAAGCGGCAGCCCGGCGGTACGGCGAGCGGGCTCGGCACGTCGCCCTCGAGAATCATGCGCTGCCGCCCGCTCCGCGGCGTCGGCAGCGGGATGGCGGAGAGCAGCGCCTGGCTATAGGGATGGCGCGGCTCGGCGAAGAGGGCGGCCTTGGGGGCGAGCTCGACGATCTTGCCGAGATACATGACCGCGATGCGATGGGCGATGTGCTTCACCACGGCGAGGTCGTGGGCGATGAAGATGAAGCTGAGCCCGAAACGGGCCTGCAGGTCCTTGAGCAGGTTGACGACCTGGGCGCGCACCGAGACGTCGAGCGCAGAGACGGGCTCGTCGCAGACGAGGAGCTTCGGCTCGACCGCAAGTGCCCGCGCGATGCCGATGCGCTGGCGCTGGCCGCCGGAGAACTCGTGCGGATAGCGCCGCGCGTGGCCGGGGAGCAGGCCGACGAGACGGAGGAGCTCGGCGACCCGCTCCTTGCGCGCCTTGCCGCGGCTCAAGTGGTGGATGGCGAGCGGCTCGGCCAGCATCTCGGCAACCGTCATGCGCGGGTTGAGCGAGCCATAGGGGTCCTGGAAGACGATCTGCATCTCGCGCCGCAAGGTCCGCATCTTCTCCCCCGAGAGGCCGAGGATGTCGCGGCCCCGGAAGCGGATGGCGCCGGCATCGGGATCGACGAGGCGCAGCACCAGCCGGCCCGTGGTCGATTTGCCGCAGCCGCTCTCGCCGACGAGTGCCAGCGTCTCTCCGGGCGAGAGGCTGAAATCGACGCCGTCGACGGCCTTGACCGTGCCGCGCGCGCGGCTGAAGAGGCCGGAATCGAGCCGGAAGTGCTTGACCAGGCCCTCGACCTCGAGGAGCGGGGTTGCGCTCATCCCGCCGCCTCCGGCTGCGCCACGCGCGGCCATCAGCATCCCTCCCCGAGCGGTGCCTTGAGGCAGGCGGCGAAATGCCGCGCCTGGAGCTCGCGGAGCGGCGGCTCGGTCCTGCGGCACTCGGCGTCGGCGAAGGGGCAGCGCGGATGGAAGGAGCAGCCTTGCGGCAATGAGAGCGGGTTCGGCACCGTGCCCTCGATGGTGGCGAGCCGCGCCTTGTCGTCGTGGAGCTTGGGCAAGGCGCCCAAGAGCCCGATCGTGTAGGGATGCTGCGGCTCGGCGAAAAGTGCCTCGACCGGCGCCTGCTCGACGATCTTGCCGGCATACATGACGGCGACTTCGTCGGCGAGCTCGGCGATGACGCCGAGATCGTGGGTGATCATCATGATGGCGGTGCCGAATTCCGCATGCAGCTCGCGCATGAGGTCGAGGATCTGGGCCTGGATGGTGACGTCGAGTGCGGTCGTCGGCTCGTCGGCGATGAGGAGCTTGGGGCCGCAGACGAGCGCCATGGCGATCATGATGCGTTGGCGCATGCCGCCCGAGAGCTTGTGGGGATAGTCGTCGTAGCGCGCTTCGGCCGCCGGGATGCGCACGCGGCGCATCATCTCGATCGCGCGCGCGCGCGCCTCGCCGCGGCCGACCTTCCTGTGGCGCTGGACCGCCTCGGCGATCTGGTCGCCCACCGTGAAGGCGGGATTGAGCGAGGTCATCGGCTCCTGGAAGATCATCGAGATCCGGTTGCCGCGCAGCTCCCTGAGCTCGGCGCGGGAGAGCCGCAACAGGTCCTGGCCTTGGAAGATCACCTCCCCGCCGGCGATCCGCCCCGGCGGAGACGGGATAAGCCCCATGATCGAGAGCGAGGTGACGCTCTTGCCGCAGCCCGACTCGCCGACGAGGCCGAGCGTGCGCCCGGGCTCGAGCGCGAAGCTCACCCCGTCGACCGCGCGGCAGTCGCCTTCCGTGCTCGCGAAATAGGTCTTGAGGCCGCGCACCTCGAGGAGCGGCGTGGGAAGCACCTCTCTTTGCCCGTGCCGCTCGCCGCCCACCTCGACCATCGCGGCTCAGCCTTGGCGCGCCGCTTGACGGCGGCCGAGCTCGGCGTCGATGACGGCGCGGTCGTAGACGCCGGCCGGATTCAATTGGCTCGGCAGGAAGGCGAGGAAGGGCTGGAAAATCTCCTTGCTCACCTCATGAAGGCGGCGGAGCTCGATGAGCGGCTCCGGGTGATCGTCGACCCTGAGATCGAGGCTCGGGTAGCTCTCCGTCGTGTAGATGCGCAGTGCCGCCGACTGCTTGCCGCGCTTGTCCCCGCCTGCCGCCTGGCCGGCGTCGAGGGCAGCGAGCAGGCGCTCGGCGAAGGGGAGACGGGCATTCGCCTCATAGGCCGCGGCCGTGTCGTCCACCACCCGCTCGCCCGCCAGCATGTTGCCGGCGACCGAGTAGCCCGGGCCTGCGCGCGCCCCGCACCAGCCGATGCAATTCCGCCCGCTATGCTGGGCGATGCGGCCGCGGCGGTCGATCAGGTGGAGCTGGCGATGCTCGCGGCCCTCGTCGGCGCCGACGAGGCGGCGCACGATCTCCTCGGGCTCGACCTCGGCCGCGAGGAGCTCGAGGCCGTGCGGTCCGAACAGCGGATTGATGAGGGCCTGCGTGGCAAGCGCCCCAACCCCGCTCCGCGCATGGGGGCAGAGCGCGCCGACGGCGAAGAAGCGGGTGGTGACGGCGACACCGAAAGCACCGGTTTCCGGGTCGTGCGCCACGATCGACCAGGTCATGGGGGCGTTCTCTTTCGTTCGGCTTCGCCGACGAAGCCAAGCGCAGAAGCGGCCTACCTTGCCCCAGGCCCGGCACTTGCGCAAACACTTATCGCGGCCCTGCCGTCGCAAGCGCCCGCAAAAAGCCGGGCCGGCCGGGTTGCCCCGACCGGCCCGCCAAATCCGCTCTGCCGGCTTGCCGGCGCTGCGCCTCAGGCGGCGCTCGCCTCAGCCTCGCCCTGGACCTCGCCGCGCAGGAACTCCTGCACGCTCATCGACTTCGGCTTGAAGGCGCGCTCCAAGACCGGGACCGACTTGTGCGGATCGGCCTTGCCGCACATGAAGATATCGAAGGCCGCGAAGCCGCGCTCGGGCCAGGTGTGGACGCTGATATGCGATTCCGCGAGCACCGCCACCCCCGACACGCCGCCATTGGGCGAGAAGTGATGCAGGTGGATGTGGAGCAGCGTCGCGTCCGCCGCCTCGACCGCCTCGACGAGCGCGCGCTCGATGTAGGGGACGTCGCAAAGGTGCTGGGCCCCGCTCAAATCGAGGATCAGATGGGTGCCGGCAAACGTCTTGCCGTTGCGCGTGACGAAGTAGTCCTTCGCCGAAAACGCTTCGGACTGGACGAATGCCGGGGTTGCACCGGTCGCGGTTCTGGACAGGTCGGGCGTAACCGCTGGCGCCGATGCCTTCGCCGTGCGCTGCGCGCGCCCCAAGTCCATCCCCAATTTGAAGCGAGTGGTCATAAGATCACACCCCCAAACCAGAAGATGTCTCGGTAAGCACGAGATGTTCGCCATATGAGCCATGTCGCCCGCGAATGCAATGAAAAATTCACCCCGCGCCCAATTTTTTCCGGCGGTCGCCCCGACTCGGCGAGCAAGCCCGAGCCTCAGGGAGAGTGCCGAGCGCAAGTGCTGGGCGGGAAGGCCACTTCCGGGAGCGGCCGTTCTCGGGCATGATGGGAGACGGACGACGGGCTCCCCCTCGGGTCAAGGAGGTGATCGATGAGCCAAGTACTGCGCAAAGCCAGCGATGACGAGGGGCTTCTCGTCAACCGCATGCAGCTTCCCTTCGAGCTCGACGCCGGGATCGCCGCGCGGGCGGCGATCGGGCTCATCGTGCTCGCGACCGACCATACCATCGAGCATGAGTGGCGCCGCATGCTCTCCTTGGAGGGCGTCGCCTTCTACGAGAGCCGCATCTACAACTCGAGCCAGGTGACGCCGGAGACGCTCAAGGAGATGGAGGCGGGCCTCTCCACCGCCGCCGGCCTGATCCGCCCGGGCGAGCGGCTCGACGTCATGGCCTACGGCTGCACCTCGGGGGCCATGGTCATCGGCGAGGAGAAGGTGTTCGAGCGCCTGCGCGAGGCGAGGCCGGGCATTCCCTGCACCACCCCGATTACCGCGGCGCTCGCCGCCTTCAAGGCGCTCGCCATCTCCCGCGTCGCCCTCCTCACCCCTTATATCGACTCGATCAACCGCATGATGCGGCGCTACATCGAGGAGCGCGGCGTCGCCGTGCCGGTCATGGGCTCCTTCAACCACGAGAACGACAACGAGGTCGCGCGCATCACGCCCGCCTCGATCGAGAGCGCCGTGCTCGAGCTCGGCCGCCATCCGGGCGTCGACGCCGTCTTCGTCTCCTGCACGAGCCTGCGCGTGGCCGAGCACGTGGCGGCGATGGAGGCGAAGCTCGGCAAGCCCGTCACCGCGAGCAACCATGCCATGGCCTGGCACAGCCTGCGCCTTGCCGGCTACCGCGATGCCGTGCCGGGGTTCGGACGGCTGCTGCAGGCCTGACGACGGACGACGGACGACGGACGACAGAAGGAGGGGGATCAGGCGGCCGGTTTCTCCTTGGCCCATCTGTCATCTGACTTCCGTCTTCTGTCATCCGAACCGTAGCGCTCAATCCCCAGCCCCTCCGCGGGATGCTCGCTCTTGCGCCCCGCCATGAGGTCGACGAGGATGCGGCTCGATCCGGCCGACATGGTCCAGCCCATGTGGCCCTGCCCGGTGTTGTACCAAAGCCGCTCGAGCGGCGAGGGGCCGATGATGGGCGGCCCGTCGGGCGTCATCGGCCGCAAGCAGGACCAATAGCTCGGCTTGGAGAAATCGACGCCCTGGGGGAAGAGCTCGCGCGCCACCGCCATCATGGTCGCGAAGTCCGCCGGCTTGTGGCTGTTGTCATAGCCGGAGAAGTCCGCCGTTGCGGTCATGCGCAGGCGCTCGCCCATGCCGCAATAGGCGACGAGCGAGCCCTCGTCGACCCCGCCGACGGTGGGGGCCATCTTGGGCTCGATCGGCAGCGTGAGCGAGAAGCCCTTGACCGGGTAGACGGGGAGCGCGAGCCCGGCCGAGCGCGCCAAGAGCGAGCTGTAGCTGCCGAGCGAGAGGACATAGGCATCGCCGCTCATGGCCCCGCGCGCGGTCGCCACGGCGGCGAGCTTGCCCCCACTCGTCTCGAGCGCGCGCACCTCGCAGCCGAGCTCGAATTTGACGCCCATGCGCCTGCACACCTCCGCGAGCTGCACGGTGAAGGCTTGGCAATCCCCGCTGCCGTCGTTCGGGCAATAGACGGCACCGGCGATCTTCCCCTCGATCGGCTTCAGGGCCGGCTCGATCTCGACGCAGCGCTTGGCATCGATGATCTCGACCCTCTGCCCATGATCCTTCATGAGCGTCATGTTTTGCACCCCTAGGGCGAAGTGCGCGGGGTCGCGGTAGAAGAACAGCAGCCCTTTCCGGTACTGGTGATAGCTGAGGCCCTCGGCTGCCGCGATCTCCTCGAGCTTCGCCTGGCTGTAGCGGCAGAGCGCCAGTTTGACGAGCGTGTTGGTCCGCGCGCGCTCGGCCGTGCAGGCGGCGAGGAACTTGAGGCCCCAAATCCAAAAATGCGGATCGAGGCTGAAGTGCATGCGGTAGGCGAGATCCCGCTGCCAGATCGACTGCACGAGCAGCTTCGGCGCGCGCGGCGAGTTCCAGGTGAAGGAGTGGCCGGGCGCGATCAGGCCGGCGTTGGCATAACTGGTCTCGCCAGCCGCCTCGTTCTGGCGGTCGAGCACCACCACCTCATGGCCGGCCTTGGCGAGATAGTAGGCCGTGGTGATGCCGACGACCCCGGCGCCCATCACGATCGTCTTCATGGCACGCGATCCCCCGTTCGTCGTTGGCCCCGATCCTATGCGATGGTCGCAGCCTTGCAAAGGCTGGCAAGCGGGGTGCTCGGCTCCTAGGATGTGCGCGCGGCCAGGGCAGGGAGGCGAAATGGCGGGGCGCGGGACGCTCTTTCCCGTGGTGGGACCGAGCGGGGCCGGCAAGGATGCGCTCATCGCGGCGGCGCGCGCCGCCCTCGCGCACGACCCGCACTTCCTCTTTCCGCGCCGGCTCATCACGCGCGCGCGCGAAGCGGGCGGGGAGGACCATATCGCGATTTCGCCGGCCGCGTTCGAGGCGGCCGCGGCCGAAGGCGCCTTCAGCCTCCATTGGCGGAGCCACGGGCTCGGCTACGGCATCTCGAAAGAGCTCGAGACGGCGCTCGCCGCCGGCCGCAACGTCGTCGTCAATGTCTCTCGCAGCGTGCTTGACGAGGCGCTGAAGCGGTTTCAGCCGGTCAAGATCATCCTGGTCACGGCACCCGTGCCGGTGCTCGCCGAGCGCCTGGCCGCGCGCGGACGCGAGTCGGCGGCCGAGATCGCCGAGCGGCTCGCGCGCGCCCCCTATGCGGCACCCTCCGGGCCCGACGTGGTCAGAATCGAGAATGTCGGCACGCTCGCGGAGGCGGTCGCGGCGTTCCTCGCGGCGTTGCGCGCCGGCGGATAGTGTCCTGGTTCCGAAATTCACGACATCAGGAAAATGCGTGTCATTGCGAGGCGCCCGAAGGGCGCCGAAGCAATCCAGAAACGGTTTCGCACCAGGCACGCTGCCCCGGCGTACGCCGGGGTTCGCTGCGCTCGCAATGACGATTATCTCCGGGTGAGACGAACTTCCGGATCGGGACACTAGAGCGCGATTCCGAGCGTCGGCGCGAGAGGTGCTCCTTCAATTGCCGCTCGAGGCCGCCTTGAGATTGTCGACCTTGGTCTTGAGCTCGCGGAGGAGTCCATCGAGCCCCTCGTGCTGGATCACGGAGGCGAACTCCTGGCGCTGCGTGAGCGCCATGCTGATGCCCTCGACCACCACGTCGATGATCTTCATCTGGCCTTGTATGTTCCGTACGCGCCAGCCGGCCTTGAGCGGGGGACCCTCGGCGCGGTCGATCTCGGTCTCGACGAGGGCGTCGGTCTCCGCAATCGGCTGCTCGCCGGTGACCCTGAAGGTCTCGCCCCTGTAGGCGCCGATGCGCCGCGTGTAGGTGTTGAGGACCCAGGTCTCGAACAGCGTGCGGTATTGCTCCTTCTGCTCGGGGCTTGCCGTGCGCCAGGAATTGCCGAGGACGAAGCGGCCGATCAGATCGAGATCGAAGCCGTCGCGAAAGATCTGCTTGAACTCCTCCTCGCTCTTGGCCGCTTCCGATGGTTTGTAGCTGGCGAAGAGCGCGACCGCCCGACTGCCCAGCTCCTGGATGAACTTGGCCGCCTCTGCGGGCGAGGTGGGGCTCTCCTCGGCACTCGCCGCTGGCGCGGCTGCGGCGAGCAATCCCAGCAGCAAAAGCGCGCGCGCGAGCCTTCTCGCAAAAATCATAGGGGTCGCTCCGGTCAAATGGACGCATCCGGCGATCGCCGTGCGCGATCCCCGGTTTGGCCTTGATACGGAAGAGGCCCGCCGATCCTGCGGAGTCGAGGGTGCTGCGAGGGTGGTGCCGTCCGGGTGCTCGGCACCGCCGAGCCCATTCTGAGCGGAGGCGAGATCGGCGGCTTATTCCTTGGCGGGGGCGGCTGCGCCGTCCGCGGCGAATTGCCGGATCTGCGCGCGCAAGGCGTCGAGCAGGCCGTCGAGACCCTTCTGTCTCACGATCGAGGCGAATTCCTCGCGCTGGGTCACGACCAGGCTGATGCCCTCGATCACCACATCGACGACCTTGTAGCCGCCCTCCTCGGCACGCACGCGCCAGCCCACCTTCACGGGCTCGCCGTTGGCGCGCTCTACGGCGCTGATCACGATGGCATCGCTCTCCGCGATCGGCTCGGCGCCGGTCACCTTGAAGCCCTCGCCGGAGTAGGCCGCAAGCCGGTGGCCGTAGGTGTTGAGCACATAAGCGCGCACGAGCCGCGCATATTCGCTCAGCTGCGCTTCCGACGCCGTCTGCCATGAGCGCCCGAGCGCGAACTTGCCGATCATCGCGAGGTCGAGACCCTCGTCGAGCAGAGCGCGCACTCGGGTCTCGCGCTCGGCTGCGGATGCATTGCGGTCGGCGAGCACGCCGAGCGCGCGCGTGCCGATGTCGGCGATGAATTGCGCAGCCTTCTCGGGCGAGGTCGCCTCGGCGGACGCCGTCGAGTGGAGGACGGGTGCCAATCCGAAGCCGGCCGCGACCAGGAGGCAAAGCGCAAAGAGCCGTCGAACCTGCTTCATGCCGCGAACCTCGTGGGGGTCAAACCTGGGGGAGGGCGACTCTATCGGCCTCGACGGTCGGGCGGCAAGCGCTCAATTGTGGAGATTTTGGGACTCAGCGCAGCAAGAGGATGGCGGGTGCCGTGCCCGCCGCGGCCTTGCGCCGCTCGGCGGCGAGTAGAATGACCCGCTCGGTCTCGCGCCACAGGCGATAGGGTGCCAGCCGGTCGAGCGGCACCCAGGCGACCGCGGCGGCATCGTCGCCGGCC
>DATEQI010000464.1:0-3846 GCA_035272805.1 Alphaproteobacteria bacterium
GGTCAAGGCGCGGCTCCTGGCCGAGCGCCCCGACGGCCATGCGTGGGAGACGCTGCAAGGGCAGGTCTACGGCCGGCGCCTCGACCAGGCGGTGCTCTACCCGGGGGTAGTGGAGTTCCTCGCGCGCTGCCGCGCCGAAGCGGTGCCGCTCGCCATCGTCAGCCACAAGACCGTCCTCGCCCACCACGACCCGCGCGGCACCAATCTGCACGAGGCGGCCCTGGCGTGGCTTGCCCGGCAGGGCTTCTTCGGCGAGGCGGGCTTCGGCCTGGCACCGGAGAACGTCTTCTTCGAGCGCACGCGCGAGGACAAGGTCCGCCGCATCCGCGCGCTCGGCTGCGACGTCTTCATCGACGATCTTCCCGAGGTCCTGGCCCACGTCGAGCTACCGCGGCAATGCCGCAAGATACTTTTCAGCGCGGCACCCGGCTCAGCACTAGACGGTTGCGAGCGCTACACCAGCTGGCACGAGATCACCCATGCTCTCTTCCCAGAGCCTTGACGCCGTCCTCGAGACGGCACGCCGGCTCTCGTCGACGCCGGTCCGGCGCGTCGTGGAGCTCCGACGGGGGCAAAACAACCGCATCTTCCGCGTGGAGGCCGAGGGCGGGGACTATGCCCTCAAGCGCTATCCGGCGGAGGACAAGCGCGACCGCATGAGGGCCGAGCTCGCGGCACTCGCGTTCTTCGCGCGCCGGGGCATCGGCCGCACGCCGCGGGTGGTGGCGCTCGAGCCGGAGACGCGGCACGTGCTGCTCAGCTGGATGGAGGGGGAGCCCATCGCCCAAGTGAGCGAGGCGGACGTGGCGGCCTTTGCCGACTTCCAGATCGAGCTCGATTCCGCGATCGACGAGCGCGCGCGAAGGGAGATCGGCGAGGCCTCGGAGGCCTGTCTTTCCGGCCGGCGCATCCTCGGCCAAATCGGCGGCCGCTTCAGGCGCCTGGCCGCGGTCAAGGCGGAGATGCCGCAGTTTGCAGCCTTCTATGATGGGATGCTGGTGCCGGCACTCGAGGCCCTCGAGGCGCAGGCGCGCCGCGACTACGCGCGGCTCGGCCTCGATTTCGATGCCGACCTGCCGGCCGAGCGGCGCACCCTGATCGCGTCGGATTTCGGCGCGCACAATGCGCTGCGGCGGGCGGACGGCAGCCTCGCCTTCCTCGATTTCGAGTATTTCGGCTGGGACGACCCGGCGACCAGCATCGCCCTTTTCGTCATGCACCCGGCGATGCGGCTCTCCGCAAGCCAGAAGCTCGGCTATCGCCGACGCATGATCGAGCACTTCCCCGGCACGTGCGAGGCCGACCGGCTGGCGGCACTGATGCCGCTTTATGCGCTGCGCTGGTGCGGTATCATCCTCAACGAGCTGTTGCCCGAGCGCTGGCGGCACCGGCTGGTCAGCGGGGCCGAGCTCGGCGGCTGGGACGAGGTGCGCCAAGCGCAGATCGAGAAGGCGCGTCGGCTGCTGGAGGAGTTCTGGCCGCCTTGTTGACAGATCGCCGGTACATCGCTCTTCTGTCCCGGAGGGAGACGAGCCCGGTTGGGCGGCGGAAGGCCCCGCGCGTGCCGTGCCGGGCCCTAGCGTCGCGACTCGGAAGCTCGTCTGACCCGGAGATAACCGTCATTGCGAGCGCAGCGAAGCAATCCAGCGCGCGTGGTGCGAAGCTCTCTCTGGATTGCTTCGTTGCCCTTCGGGCGCCTCGCAATGACAAGTGTTTTCCTGATGTGGTGAATTTCAAAACCACGGCGCTAGAACGGGATCGGCGGCGATGATCTTTGCCCAAGCCGCGAAGTGCCTCGGCAACATAGGCAGGAGCTTCAGCTGGGCGTGGCTGGACACGGTCTGCCGCTATCGGCGCTCCAAGATCGGGCCGATCTGGGAGACCATCAACATCCTTTTCCTGGTCGGCGGCATGACGGTGGTGTCGAGTGCGGTGATCGGCGGCCGCCCCGCGCAGAACCTGCCCTATATCGGCCTCGGCATGATCACCTGGACCGCCATCTCGGCACTCGTCAACGACGGCACGAGCACCTTCCTCATCAATGCCAGCTACATCACCGGCTCGACCATGCCGATCGACCTCTACATCGGCCGGACGGTGTGCAAGAGCTTCATCACCTTTTGCCATCACATCGTCCTCTATGTCTTGGCGCTCATATTCCTGCCGGTCTATTTCGGCTGGCTCAGCCTGTTCTCGCTCGTCGGGCTGGCGCTGCTCTTTATCAACGGCTACTGGATGGTCGGGGTCCTCGCATTCCTCTCGGCGCGTTTCCGCGACCTCGAGATGATCGTGCGGAATCTCATGCAGGTCGCATTCTTCGTGACGCCGATTTTCTGGAGCCACACGCTGCTCGTGGGAGCGCGCCGCGCCATCGTGGACTGGAACCCCTTCTTCTATTTCCTCGAGCTGGTGCGCCGGCCGCTCCTCGGCGAGCTGCCGCCTTTTTATTTCTATATCGTGGTGCTCAGCATGACCGCGCTCGGCTATGCCCTGCTCTATCTGGTGTATCGCCGCCTCCGGCCGTATCTGCCCTTGTTCGTTTGAGCGCCCCGCGATGACCCATGTCAGGCTCGCTCACGTCGAGGTCAAGATCCCGATCTACGAAGGGGCCGCGCGCCGTTTCATCCGGCTGCCCTCGCTCAGCCGCGCACGGGTCGGCTCGGCCGACGTCACCCGTTCCCCCGGCGTGCTCTGGGTGCACGCGCTCCACGACCTCACGCTGTCGCTCGCGGAGGGCGAACGGGTCGCCGTCATCGGCCCCAACGGCGCGGGCAAGACCACGCTCCTTCGGGTCCTCGCCGGAATCTATCCGTGCTCGAGCGGCATCAGGGAGCTAAGCGGCTCGGTGGGAGCACTCCTCGCGGCCAACATGGCGCTCAACAGCGACGCGACGGGCTATGAGAACATCAGGCTGGTCTCAACACTCGAGGGCTGGCCCAAGGACAGGCTCAAGGACTATATCGCCGATATCGAGGAGTTCACCGAGCTCGGCGAATATCTCGGGCTGCCGCTGCGCGTCTATTCCGCCGGCATGGCGGCACGCCTCTCCTTTGCGATGGCGACGATCCGGGCGCCGGATATCCTCCTCATCGACGAGAACATCGGCGCCGGCGATGCCCAGTTCCAGGAGAAGGCCCGGCGCCGCGTCGATCAGTTCCTCGGCCGCGTCAAGATCATCGTCATCGCCTCCCATTCGACGGAGTTGCTGCGTTCGATCTGCAGGAAGGGTCTCTTGCTCGACGGCGGAAAAATGGAATTCTTCGGGGCACTCGACCAGGCGCTCGCGCTCTACGCCCGCATCGGCCAGCGCCCCGCGGCGGCGGCGAGATGATCCGGGCCCGGCTTTCCCTTCTCTTCAGCCGCTCGAAGCGCCGCCTCGCTTATCGCCGCTTCTACGAGCTGGCCCGGGACACCTTCTTCGCGGCGACGCGCTTCACGTCGAAGGATGAGAACACGCTGTGGTCGTACTTCGATTGGCTCCAGCGCTACGTCGCGACCGCCAACATCAAGTTCGACTTCCAGCTCCAGATGCTGATCACGCGGGGCGCACCTTGGTTGCGCTGGCGGACGCGGGGGCGGCTTCTGCGGCGCATCCTCGTCGACGTACTGCCCGCACCCCTCCGCTTCATCCTGAGGCAGCTCAGAGCGGCACTCAGCACCCTCCGCCGAGCACTGCGCTGGCTTGTCGGCCGGCTCGCCGCCTTGAGGCGCGCGCTTGGCCGGGCTGTGGCGCGCAGCTACGCCGAGATCGAGGCCACCCTCGTAGCAATTGCCCTCTGGCCGCTCAGGCGGCTGGGTGCGCGCTATCGCGTCCTCCAGCTCTATCTCGCCGGGCGGCGCGCCGCC
>DATEQI010000465.1:0-2072 GCA_035272805.1 Alphaproteobacteria bacterium
TGGCCTGCATTATCAGGAGCCGCCCTTTGCGCAGACTAAGCTGGTGACGGTCCTGCGCGGGGCGGCCTACGATGTGGCGGTCGACATCCGGCGCGGCTCGCCCACGTTCGGGCGCTGGGTCGGTGTGGAGCTCAGCGTCGATAAGCTCAACCAGGTCTTCATTCCGCGCGGCTTCGCGCACGGCTTTTGCACGCTCGTTCCCGACACCATGGTGCATTACAAGGTCGACTCCTACTATTCGCCCCAGCACGACCGCGGCATCCTGTGGGACGATCCAGCACTTGCCATTCCATGGCCGGTGGCGGCGCCCAAGGCGATCCTCTCCGACAAGGACCGGCGTCAGCCCCGCCTGGCGGAAATCGACAGTCCGTTCAGCTATGCTCCTTGAGACGCAAAGGCGAGGTGGGGGAAGAGGTCATCCATGAAATTCCTCGTCACCGGCGGGGCTGGCTTCATCGGCTCGGCGGTCGTGCGCCATCTCATCCGCGAGACGGACGCCGAGGTCGTCAACCTCGACAAGCTGACTTACGCCGGCGATCTGCGCAACGTGGCGCCGGTTTCGCGCGATCCGCGCTATCGCTTCGCGCGGGTCGAGCGCGAGCTGGGCATTGTGCCTACTTTCGATTTCGAGACCGGGCTCCGGCGCACAGCCGAATGGTATCTTGCGAATGAGAGCTGGTGGCGGCCCCACATGGAGGGTCGTTACAGCGGCGAACGTCTCGGCCTCGCCGCGGGACGCTGAGGCACTGGTGCGGCCGATCCTTGTCATTGGTGCAGGAGGCCAGCTCGGGCGTGAGCTCATGCTGCGCCGGGATGCGGCGCGCCAACCCATCGTCGGCTTCTCTCACGGCGAGCTCGACGTCCGCGATTGTGACGGCGTGTGGCAGGCCATTACGGATACCGCACCAGCCCTTGTCATCAATGCCGCGGCTTACACGCAGGTCGACAAGGCGGAAGGCGAGTGCGAGGCCGCCTTCGCGGTCAACCGCGACGGCCCGGCCAATCTCGCCACGGCCTGCGCCGAGGCGGCCATTCCGCTCCTTCACGTCTCGACCAATTATGTCTTCGACGGCCGCAAGGAGGGGCCCTACGTGGAGAGCGATCCGGTTGCTCCGCTCTGCGTCTACGGGGCGAGCAAGCTTGCCGGTGAAGAGGCCGTACGGGAGCGTCTCAAGCAGTATGTCATCCTGCGTACCGCATGGGTTCACAGTGCGCATGGGGTGAATTTCGTCAAGACCATCGCGCGCCTCGCCGGCGAGCGGCCGGCGCTCAGCGTCGTCGACGACCAGCGCGGCGGCCCGACGCCGGCCGGAAGCATCGCGGAGGCGCTCCTTGCCGTTGCCAACGCCATCCGCGGCGGCAGTGCGTGCTGGGGCACCTATCATTTTTGCGGCGAGCCGGCGACGAGCTGGTGCGGCTTCGCACGCGCGATCGTGGACGCGGCAGGCCCTTATCTCGGGCGGCGCATAGTCGTCCGACCCATTGCGACGGCCGATTATCCCTTGCCGGCGAAACGGCCGGCCAATTCGGTCCTCGATTGCGCCAAGATCGCCGCCACCTTCGGGATCGCCTCGCCCGACTGGCGCGCGAGCCTGCCGGCAATCCTCGCGGGCATCTTCAGCCATGAGCCGGTGCCATGAAGGGGATCATTCTTGCGGGGGGAACCGGCACGCGGCTCCATCCGATTACCCGCGGCGTCAGCAAGCAGCTCCTCCCCATCTACGACAAGCCGATGATCTATTACCCCTTATCGGTGCTGATGCTGGCGGGCCTCAGGGAGATTCTGGTCATCACCACTGCCGAGGACCAGCGCCAGAACCGAGCACTCCTCGGCGATGGCAGCCAATGGGGCATCTCCTTCTCCTTCGCCGTGCAGCCGGCACCGGACGGCCTTGCCCAGGCCTTCCTCATCGGCGCCGACTTCCTCGCGGGCGAGAAATGCTGCCTCGTCCTCGGCGACAATGTCTTCTTCGGCCACGGATTGCGCGAAGCGCTTGCGCGCGCCGTGGCACTCGAGCGGGGCGCCGTGGTGTTCGCCTACCGGGTCAGCGATCCGGGGCGCTACGGCGTCG
>DATEQI010000466.1:0-2023 GCA_035272805.1 Alphaproteobacteria bacterium
CTCGGCGCCGATGCGGCCAAGAGCGGCATGCTGGTGAGCGATGCCATGATCAACGCGGTCGCGGACGTGCTCGCGGCGAAGATGCCGCGGCTGCCGCTCGTCGTCGATCCGGTCATGGTGGCGACGGGCGGCGGACGGCTGCTCGCCGAGGACGCCGTGGCCACGCTTAAGGCACGGCTCTTTCCGCTCGCCACACTCGTGACGCCCAATATCCCCGAAGCCGAGACGCTCTCTGGAGCCCGCATCGAGAGCCGCGAGGCGATGGCGGAGGGTGCCCAGATGCTGCTTGCACTCGGCTGCCGGGCGGTCCTCTTGAAGGGCGGCCACCTCGCGGGGTCGAGCGTCGTCGACCTTTTGGTGAGCGCTGCGGGCACCCGAGCCTTCGAATACCCGCGGCTCGAGACCCGGAACACGCACGGCACGGGCTGCACGCTTGCCTCGGCGATCGCCACGGGCTTGGCGCAAGGGCTCGCGCTCGCGGACGCGGTCGCCCGCGCGCGCGCCTATCTCCAGGAAGCGATCCGCACCGCCCCCGGCTTCGGCCACGGCCGGGGACCGCTCAATCACGCGCACACGGTGCGCCCGTTCGACGGCAATTAGCGGCGGCCGAGACGGTTGTGGGCGGCACCGGCATTGCGCGAAAAGCGCGGTATGGATTCGCGCCGCGCGCGGAACCCTGCTAGTCTTGGCACCGTCGAACAAGAGGCCCTGAGCGGGGCCGAGATAACGCGGCAAGGGAGGATTTTCAAGATGACTCAGAAAGGCATGCGCCGCCTGCTCGGCGCAGCACTCACGACCATGCTGTGGGGAGCGATCGCGTTCTCGGCCGAAGCCCAGGTGATCATCGTCGGCAACGACGAGAAGCTTCTGTGGGACGATGCCGGCAAGGTCGTGCTGCACCCCCCCGGCAACGACACGCTCTCGATCGTCGACATCAAGGACCGACTGGCACCCAAGATCGTCACCAGTCTCAAGCTCGAGAACTCGGTCGTGGGCCCGCCCGTCAATCTGCAGATCACCCCCGACGGCTCGCTCGCACTTCTCGCCAATTCGCTCGACGTGCAGCCGGACGGCTCGGGCGGGCTCAAGAACGTGCCGACGACGCAGCTCTTCACCATCGATCTCAAGGCCAATCCGCCGGCCCTCCTTGCGACCATCGAGGTCGGCAAGCAGCCCTCCGGCCTCGCCATCAACAAGAAGGGCGATTTGGCCCTCGTCGCCAACCGCGCCGACAACTCGATCAGCGTGCTCTCGATCAAGGGCAAGGAGGTCAAGGTCGTGGGCACGGTGCCGATGGGCGACTCGGTCTCGACCGTGGCGATCGCGCCCGACGGCAAGCACGCGCTCGCCGCCAAGTACTCTGTCCACAAGATCGCCGTGCTCGACATCGACGGCGAGAAGGTGAGCTACCACAACTACGACATCTCGGTGGGCGTATGGCCGTACAACGTGCAGATCTCGCCCAAGGGCGACATCGCGCTCGCCGGCAACCAGGGCAACGGCGGCTCGTCTGACGGCAGCGCCGATTCCGTGGCCGTCATCGACATGCAGGCGAATCCGCCGCGCGTCATCGACTACGTCGCCGTCGGCGACGCACCGGAAGGGCTCGTCTTCAGCCCGAACGGCCGCCTCGCCGTCACCGTAAATTTGAACGGCAGCGGCGCCGGCCCCGTCAACGCCTGGTACCATCACCGCAATGCAACGGTCAGCGTGCTCAGCATCGACGGCAAGAAGGTGCGCAAGACCGCGGACGTCGAGGTGCGTGGCCTTGCCGAGGGCGCTGCTTTCAGTCCGGACGGCCGCTACCTCTACGTCGGCAATTACCTCGACAGCGACCTCTCGATCCTCAAGGTCGACGGCTCGAAGGTCACCAACACGGGCAAGACGCTCAAGCTGCCGGGCCACCCCGGCTCCGTGCGCGGCAACATGCAGTGAGAGGCTAGCCAGCTCTCAATAATTCGAGCGTCACCCCCTCCCCATCGGCCGCTCCTCAACGGGCGGCCGATCCCCCTTCAAGGGGGAG
>DATEQI010000467.1:0-8950 GCA_035272805.1 Alphaproteobacteria bacterium
TGCGCTCCGAGCTCCTCGAGCGCCACAGCCTCGGCATCGGGCACGAAGAAGACGACGTGCGGATTGCCGACATTGACGGCAACCGGGTCGCTGAGCGGGCCGATCGAGAGCTCGAGGTGAAGCGTGTCCATCGGGCGCGCGAGGGGAATCTCGCGCCAGTCGAGCCGCACCGGGCCCATGTCGACGGCGATGAGGCCGTCCGGGAGCCGCTCGGCAGCGAGCAGCCCGACCGGCGTCTCGATCACCACGTGATCGCGCCCGGCTTCCTTCATGAGCACGGTCGCGATGCAGCGCGCCGCGTTGCCGCACGCCTCGACCTCTCCGCCGTCGGCGTTGCGGATGCGCATGAAGGCGTCGGCGCGGCGGTCGTGCGCCGGCTCGAGGATGATGAGCTGATCGCACCCCACCCCGGTCTTGCGGTCGGCGATCGCGCGCGCGCGTGCGGCATCGAGCGCAAGCGGCCGCATGCGCGCATCGAGCACGACGAAGTCGTTGCCCAGCCCATGCATCTTGATGAAATGGGGCATCTTGAGGAAATCGGACGAGCGCTCTTCGACGATCTCGGACATGGGCCCGGTTATAGGGCCCGGGCGCGGGCCAAGTCCAACGCTTTCGCCGCGCGCGGCCCCTCAGGACCTCGCCGTGCGCCGCTTGCGCGCCTTGACCGGCTTGCCGGACTTGGCGAGTGCGCCCAGCATCTGGCGCACGCCCTTGCGCACCTGGGCGTCGGCGACCCCGCTATAGGCCTTGACCAGCTCCATGGTCTCGCGGTCCGAAAGCATGTCGGCATCGTAGCCCGCCCGCTCCTGCTCGGCGAGGCCGAGGACCGCGCCGGCGCTCCGCCCCCTCCGGCTGAGGCCTTCGAAGAAATAGGCGGGCTGGATGTTGAGCACGTCGCTCAGGAGCCACAGCATGCTGGCGCCGATCCGGTTGGTGCCGCGCTCGTACTTCTGAATCTGCTGATAGCTCACGCCGGTGACGCCGCTCAGCTTCTGCTGGCTCAACCCGAGCTCGATGCGCCGCTGCCGGAGACGCTTGCCGACGTGCGCGTCGATGGATTCCACCTTCGCCAACGTATCCCCCTCTTCCCTTGGGCGCGCAGCTCAGCGGCGCTTTTATGGGCGCCGCAGCGCCGTCTTTTCCGCCCTGTGGTTGCTGATGCGTATTTATCGTCAACTGACGCGAATTTGGCAAGCCAAATCGCCGCCGGCTTGGCTCTTTGCGCGCGGGAAAGATGCTTGCGGCAGAGGGCTTGATGCGGATTGTCGCGCGCCGCTGCAGCGTTGTTGCCGTGGTGCCATCGCGCTCGCCCCTCGAAATATTCGGATTTGCCGGCTAATGCCGCACCGCGCCGCTCATGCGCGCGATCTCGCGGATGAACTCGATGAATTGCCGGCGCAGTTTCGCGTCGGCCACCTTGTGGTACGCCCGCAGAAGGTCGAGCGTCTCGCGCCGGTCGACGAGCAGCGCGTTTTCCGCCCCATGCTCCTCGTGGCGGCGCTTGAGCATTTCGTCGAAGAAGAAGGAGACCGGAACGTTGAGGGCCTCGGCCACGATGAAAAGCGTGCTCGCGGCGATCCGGTTGATGCCCTTCTCGTATTTCTGCACTTGTTGCGGGGTGAGCCCGATGGCGTCGCCAAGCTGCTTCTGGCTCAGCCCGAGCATGGCGCGACGCAGCCGGATGCGGCTGCCGATCTCGCCATCGACATGCTGCAGGATTTCGCCGGCCACCTCGGGTCCTCCCTGTCGAGATGGCCCCCGCTTCGGCGCCGCGCCGAGGGGGCCAAATCGAAGCAATATGTTTACATTTTTCACCCTTCGGTAGCAATCGTAAAGGTTGCTGAATTCGACGGTGACTTTTATCTATGCGAGCAAGAGCCGAGCGCTTGACTTGGCTCGCGTGCGTCCCTAGAGTGCGCCCTCGTCACGGAGCAAAGAGAGCGTTTGCGCTCCCGAGGGGGTCCGCCAGTCCGCGAGTGTCGCGCACTGGCGCGTTGGATTTTGGCGAGGTGCCTCGCATGTTTGAGGGTTTGACCGGCAAGCTCGGCCAGGTTTTCGATCGCCTGCGCGGCCGCGGCGCCTTGAGCGAGGCGGACGTCGATGCAGCACTCGGCGAGGTGCGCCTGGCCCTCCTGGAGGCCGACGTGGCGCTTCCGGTGGTCAAGGATCTGGTCGCCGCCGTCAAGGCCAAGGCGGTCGGCGGGGAGGTGCTCAAGAGCGTCACCCCCGGCCAGATGGTGATCAAGATCGTGCACGACCATCTGGTGGAGGCTCTCGGGGCGGAGGCGGCGGAGCTCAATTTGCGGGCAGCGCCGCCGGCCGTCATCCTCATGGTCGGCCTGCAAGGCTCGGGCAAGACCACGACGACGGCCAAGTTGGCCTTGAGGCTGCGCGCGAGCGAGCGCAAGAAGGTGCTGCTCGCCTCCCTCGACACCAAGCGGCCCGCGGCACAGGAGCAGCTCGCCATCCTCGGGCTTCAGGCCGAGGTCGACACGCTCAACGTCGTGCCGGGCGAGCCGCCCCTCGCGATCGCCAAGCGCGCGCTGCAGAAGGCGCGGCTCGAGGGCTACGACGTGGTGATGCTGGACACCGCCGGCCGGCTCCACATCGACGAGGAGATGATGGAAGAGGCCGAGGCGGTGCGCGAGGCGACCCACCCGGTCGAGACGCTGCTCGTCGCCGACGCCATGACCGGCCAGGACGCCGTCAATGTGGCCGGGGCCTTTCACAAGCGCTTGGGACTTTCCGGCATCGTGCTCACGCGCGTCGATGGCGACGCCCGCGGCGGTGCAGCGCTCAGCATGCGCGCGGTCACCGGCTGCCCCATCAAGCTCATCGGCGTCGGCGAGAAGCTCGAGGCGCTTGAGACCTTCCACCCCGCGCGCATCGCCGGCCGCATCCTCGGCATGGGCGACGTCGTGTCGCTCGTCGAGAAGGCGGCCGCGACGATCGAGGAGGAGGAGGCCGCGAAGCTGGCGCGCAAGATCGAGAAGGGCCAATTCGACCTCGACGACATGGCCCAGCAGTTGCGCCAGCTGCGCAAGATGGGCGGCATGGAAGGCCTGCTCGGGCTCCTGCCCGGCGTCGCCAAGGTGAAGAAGCAGCTCGCCGAGCAACGCATCGACGAGAAGATCCTGAAGCGCCAGGAGGCGATCATCGCCTCGATGACCAAGGGCGAGCGGCGCAATCCCGGCGTCGTTCACGCCTCGCGCAAGCGGCGCATCGCCACCGGGTCCGGCACCTCCGTGCAGGACATCAACAAGCTCTTGAAGCAGTTCCAGGAGATGAGCCGGATGATGAAGCAGGTCAGCAAGCTCGGGCAGAAGGGGCTGATGCGCTCCGGCTTCCTGGCGCAACGGGGCCTGCCCCCCGGCGTGCCAACGCGCTGAGTCATAGTGTTCGGAGTCATGGACACGCGAGACACCCCCCTCCCATCGGCCGCTCCTCAACGGGCGGCCGATCCCCCTCAAGGGGGGAGGGGAAATGGGGTGACTTCAAAGGCTTCCCCCTCCCCCTCGAAGGGGGAGGGTGAGGAGGGGGTGACGCTCGAATTTGCGAGAGTTGGCACTAACGCGAACGCAACAGATCGGCTTTAGAGAAGGAGCAGGACAAAGCATGTCATTGAAAATCCGGCTGGCGCGGGCGGGCGCCAAGAAACGCCCCTTTTACCGCATCGTCGTCGCGGACACGCGCTCGCCGCGCGATGGCCGCTTCATCGAGCGCATCGGCAGCTACAATCCGATGGTCGCCAAGGACCATCCCGAGCGCCTCGTGCTGAATGCCGAGCGTGCCAAGCACTGGCTCTCGAGCGGTGCGCAGCCGACCGAGCGGGTGGCGCGCTTCCTGGGCGCGCTCGCGCTCGGCCCGGTGCCTGCCCTGCCCCAGCAGACGAAGAAGCACCTGCCCAAGGCCAAGGCGCAGGAGCGGCTCAAGGCGGCCGAGGCGCCGGCCGCCGTGGCGCCGGCTGAAGCGCCGGTCGCCGTGGCGCCGCCCGCGGAGGCGCCGCCCGCGGAGGCGCTGGCCGCCGAAACGCCGGCCGCCGAAGCGCCGGCCGCCGAAGTGCCGGCCGCCGAAGCGCCGGCCGAGTGAGGAATTGCGCGGCTGCCGCCCTCAGGCGGCGCGGTTCGGGAGTCGAGCGTGACGCGAGCGAAGCACATGGTCTGTCTCGGTGCCATCGCCGGCGCCCATGGCGTGCGCGGCGAGGTGCGCGTCGAGAGCTTCACCGCGAATCCCGCGGACGTGACCGCCTATGGGCCGCTCAGCGACGAGACGGGTCGGCACCGCTTCGCACTCACGCCGAGGGGCTCGGCGCGCGGCCGGCTCATCGCCCGCATCGAGGGCATCGAGGATCGGGACGCGGCCGAGGCGCTCAAGGGCACGCGGCTCTACGTCGAGCGCAGCGCACTGCCGGCACCGGCGGAGGAGGAGTATTACCACAGCGACCTTTTGGGGCTCCGCTGCGAGCGTGCGGACGGGGGACACTTCGGCGTGGTCAAGGCGCTCTATAATTTCGGGGCGGGCGACGTGATCGAGGTGGAGACGGGCGACGGCCGGCGCGTCATGCTGCCTTTTGCGCGCGCCACGGTACCGCTCGTCGATTTGGGCGCCGGGCACCTCGTGGTCGCCCCGCCCGCCGAGCCCGACGAGGTGGGGCAAGCCGAGACGCAAGAGGAGGCAAGCCGATGAGCGCCTCCTTGGAGCGGCCGTGGAGCGTCAAGGTGCTCACCATCTTCCCCGAGATGTTTCCCGGCCCGCTCGCCTTCTCGCTCGCGGGCCGGGCCCTGGCGGCCGGCCTATGGGCGCTGGAAACGGTGGACATTCGCGCCTTCGCAAGCGATAAACACCGCACCGTGGACGATGCCCCCTTCGGAGGCGGGCCGGGCATGGTGATGCGCCCCGACGTGCTGGACGCGGCGATCGCGGCCTCGGCCGAGGCGAGCAGTCCGCTCATCTATCTCTCTCCGCGCGGACGTCTCATCGATCAGGCGCGCGTACGCCGGCTCGCCGAGGTGCCGTCGGTCGTCCTCATCTGCGGCCGCTTCGAGGGGCTGGACGAGCGGGTTCTGGAGCTGCACGAGGTCGAGGAGCTGAGCCTCGGCGACTTCGTGCTCTCGGGCGGCGAGCCGGCGGCGATCGCTCTGATCGATGCCTGCGTGCGGCTCATTCCGGGGATCGTGGGGCGCTCGGAGTCGCTCGCGGAGGAGAGTTTCGAGAGGGGGCTGCTCGAGTACCCCCATTACACCAGGCCGCAGAGCTGGCGGGGCCGCGAGGTCCCCGAAGTGCTGCTGAGCGGCCATCACGAGCGCATCAAGGCCTGGCGCACGAGCCAGGCGCAACGCATCACCCGGGAGCGGCGGCCGGACCTGTGGGCCCGCTACCTCGCCTCCGGGCACGGCAACCGAGGTGAAAGGCCATGAACATCATCGAAGAGCTCGAGCGAGAGCAGATCGCGAAGCGCACCGCCAAGGGCGAGCCGCCGAGCTTTGCGCCGGGCGATACCTTGCGCATCCACGTCAAGATCGTCGAGGGCGAGCGCGTGCGCATCCAGGTCTTCGAGGGCGTGTGCATCGGGCGCAAGAACGCCGGCATCAATTCGGCCTTCACCGTGCGGAAGATCAGCTACGGCGAGGGAGTCGAGCGCGTCTTCCCGCTTTACAGCCCGCTCGTCGACCGCATCGAGGTCGTGCGCCGCGGCCGCGTGCGCCGCGCCAAGCTCTATTATTTGCGCGGCCGCACCGGCAAGGCGGCCCGCATCGCCGAGAAGACGGGGGGTGCGCTCTCGCTGCGCGAGGTGGCGAGTGCCGCCGAGCTCGACGCCGCGACGCTCGAGGCGGACCTCGCGGCCGGCGCGAGCGAAGCCGCTGCCGCCTCCGAGAGCGAGGCCGCGAGCGCCAAGAAGGCCAAGAAGAAGGCCAAGAAGGCCGAAACGGCGGCGCCCGCCGGAGCCTGAGTGGCTGACCCGAAAATGAATGCGGTATTTTCAATGCATTACTCGCCATTCGCCGTCATTCCCGCGCAAGCGGGAATCCACTGTTGGTCCGGTATCGGGCTTCAAAGATGGACCCCCGCTTGCGCGGGGGTGACGAATAGCCCATTGAAAAAAAGCGAATTATTTCGAATCAGTCTCTGGCCGCTGCCGCCGGCAAACCGACAAGGACGCTAGACCATGGCCGCACCGCGCACGCTTTTCGACAAGATCTGGCAGAGTCACCTGGTCGAGCGCCAGCGCGACGGCACCGCCATCCTCTATATCGACCGCCATCTCGTCCACGAGGTGACCAGCCCGCAGGCCTTCGAGGGGCTGCGGCTCGCCGGGCGCAAGGTGCGCCGGCCCGACGCCACCATCGCGGTGGCGGATCACAACATCCCGACGACCGACCGCGCGGGCGGCATCAAGGACGCGGAGTCGCGCCTCCAGGTCGAAACGCTCGAGGCCAATTGCAAGGAGTTCGGCGTCCCCTACATTCCCGTGGCCGACGTGCGCCAAGGCATCGTGCACATCATCGGCCCCGAGCAGGGCATGAGCCAGCCGGGCATGACCATCGTGTGCGGCGACAGTCACACCTCGACCCATGGCGCCTTCGGCGCGCTCGCCTTCGGCATCGGCACGAGCGAGGTCGAGCATGTGCTGGCGACCCAGACCCTCGTGGCGCGGCCGTCCAAGAACATGCGGGTGAGTGTTGCCGGCCGGCTCCCCTTGGGCTGCACCTCGAAGGACCTGGTGCTGGCCATCATCGGCAAGATCGGCACTGCCGGCGGCACCGGGCACGTCATCGAATATGCCGGCGAGGCCGTGCGCGCGCTCTCGCTGGAGGCGCGCATGACGATGTGCAACATGACGATCGAGGGCGGTGCCAGGGCCGGGCTGATCGCACCCGACGAGGCGACCTTCGCCTACCTCCAGGGCCGGCCCATGGCGCCCAAGGCGGGCCAGTGGGAGCAGGCCCTCGCCTACTGGAAGACGCTGCCCTCCGATCCGGGTGCGGCTTACGACAAGGAGGTGACGCTGGACGCCGCCGCGATCGCGCCGCACGTGAGCTGGGGCACCTCGCCGATGCAGGTGCTGCCGATCACGGGCGTGGTCCCCGATCCCAAGGACGCTCCGGACGAGGGCACGCGGGAGGCCTGGAGTCGGGCACTCGCCTACATGGGGCTCGAGCCCGGCACGCCGCTCTCGGAGATCAAGGTGGATACGGTCTTCATCGGCTCCTGCACCAACGGCCGCATCGAGGACCTGCGCGCCGCCGCGGCACTCGTCAAGGGCCGGCGCGTGGCCCCAGGCGTGCGCGCGCTCGTCGTCCCCGGCTCGGGCCTGGTCAAGGAGCAGGCGGAGAGCGAGGGGCTCGATTCCGTCTTTCAGGCGGCTGGCTTCGAGTGGCGCGAGCCGGGCTGCTCCATGTGCCTCGCCATGAACGCGGACCGCCTCGAGCCGGGCCAGCGCTGCGCCTCCACCTCGAACCGCAACTTCGAGGGCCGCCAGGGCCGCGGCGGGCGCACCCATTTGGTCTCTCCGGTGATGGCGGCGGCTGCGGCCGTCAAGGGCAAGCTTACCGACGTGCGCGAGCTCATCTCATAGCAATCGGGCAAAGGGTGTCGAGAGATGCAGAAGTTCACCACGCTCAAGGGACGGGCAGCGCCGCTGCCGATGGTCAATGTCGATACCGACATGATCATTCCCAAGAATTTCCTCAAGACGATCAAGCGCAGCGGGCTCGGCAAGGCGCTCTTTTTCGACAAGCGCTACGACGATCAGGGGCGGGAGCGGCCCGACTTCGTGCTCAACCGCGCCCCTTACCGCGAGGCGAAGATCCTCGTCGCCGGCGAGAACTTCGGCTGCGGCTCGAGCCGCGAGCACGCGCCCTGGGCGCTCGCGGATTTCGGCATCCGCTCGATCATCGCCCCCAGCTTCGCCGACATTTTCTACAACAACTGCTTCAAGAACGGCATGCTGCCGATCAAGCTGCCGCCTCGAGAGGTCGAGCTCCTGATGGAGGACGCCAAGCGCGGCGGCGAGCTCACCATCGATCTCTCCGAGGAGCGCATCCGGCGCCCTGACGGGAGCGAGATCGCCTTCGAGATCGATCCCTTCCTCAAGACCTGCCTACTCGAGGGCCTCGACGAGATCGGGCTCAGCCTGCAGAAGGCGCCCTTCATCGCGAGCTTCGAGGCCAAGCAGCGCGCCAGCCAGCCCTGGCTCTGGCGCTGAGCTACCCTCATTGAAAAAGTCCGCACCTCGATCGAGAGCTGCTCGAGCGCCCAAGGTGAGGGCGAGGACGCGGGCGAGAACCATGACCGGAGGAAGCCGTATGACTGCAAACAAGTCGCTTCTCATGTTGCCGGGAGACGGCGTCGGGCCCGAGGTGTTGCGCCAGGCCCGGCGCGTGATCGACTGGTTCGACCGCCGGCGCGCGCTGCGCTTCGAGCTCAAGGAAGGGCTGATCGGCGGCGCTTCCATCGACGCGCACGGCACGCCGCTCACGGAGGAGACGCTGGCGGCGGCGCTTGCGGCCGACGCCGTGCTGCTCGGTGCGGTCGGCGGGCCGAAGTGGGACAAGCTCGAGTTCGCCAAGCGGCCCGAGCGCGGCCTGCTCAAGCTGAGGAAGGCGATGGAGCTCTTCGCCAACTTGAGGCCGTCCATCGTGTTCGAGTCCCTCGCCGGCGCCTCCACGCTCAAGCCCGAGGTGGTCTCGGGGCTCGATCTCCTGATCGTGCGCGAGCTCACCGGCGGCATCTACTTCGGCGAGCCGCGCGGGATCGAGGACCTCGGCCGCGGCGAGCGGCGCGGCGTCAACACCGAGGTCTACACGAGCGAGGAGATCCGGCGCGTGGCGCGGGTCGCCTTCGAGCTCGCGCGCGGACGCCAGAAGCGCGTCTCTTCGATCGACAAGGCGAACGTGCTGGAGTCGAGCGTGCTGTGGCGCGAGGAGGTGCAGAAGCTGCGCGACAAGGA
>DATEQI010000468.1:0-16230 GCA_035272805.1 Alphaproteobacteria bacterium
CGAAGGATGGGGACTTGGGCAACGTGACCCACTACCTGGGCGTCCTCGGACCGGGAGTGCCGACGCTCGGCATGGTGATGATCTCGCCGAGACGCGCATAAAGCGGGCCGCCGAGCCGCGCCAGAGGGCGGAAGCGGCGCACGTCGATGCGTCCGTCGGCAAGGAGCTCGTCGGCGATGTGAAAGACGACGACCTCGCCGATGACAAGCGCGTTGGGCGCTTGGCCGAGCTCGATGATGCGGTCCAGCACGCACTCGAGTGCTATCGGCGAGCGCGCGATGCGGGGCGGACCCACGCGCTGGCTCGGCACGAGCTCGAGGGAGAGGAGCTCCGGCTCGCTGGTGCCGAAGGCATACTCCCGCGAGCTTTCGTGCATCGGTGCTATGAGCTCCTCGGTCACCACGTTGACGACGAAGCTGCCGGTCGCGCGCAGGTTCCGTTCGGTATCCTTCTCCGCGCCGCCGCGCCGGCCGATGTTGACGGCGATCATCGGCGGATTGTTGCAGACGAAGGTGTAGCAGCTGAATGGAGCGGCGTTGACGCGTCCAAGGCTGTCCGTGGAGGTTATCCATGCGATCGGGCGCGGCACCACGATCCCCACCAGGAGCGCATAGGCGCGCGCTGCGCTCAGGTTCCGTGCCTCGATCGACTGCATGGCGGCCCCTTCCGGTTATGCTGGACCGAGCGCCGATTGCTCGCGCGCGATCGACTGGTGACACGCTTGGGCGCATCTGTTACCGTCGATCGACGCCAAGAGCAAGAGAGCGGGGAGGGCAATGTTCGGCGTTGCGCACCCGGCGCACGCAGGTGCGTGCTCCGCGCTTTTTTCGTCCAGGCTCGTTCCGGCGTTCGCCTCCCGCGACGTGGCACTTCACGCGCTCCGGCCGCTCTACCCCGAGGTGCTGCTCCTTCATGCCTTCGACAATCGGGCTCCCGCCGAGGTGCTCGGCGAGTCCGCGTCCCATCAGACATGCGAGTAGGCTGATCGATGAGCTACAACTGGTATTTCCAGATCATTTGGGATTATCGCCAGGTGTTCGTGCGCGGGGCCGTGGTTACGGCCGAGCTCACCATCGGCGCGTTCGCCATCGGGCTGGTCCTCGGCCTCATCCTGGGCCTCTGCCGCTCGTCGCGCATCGGAGCCGTGCGCTGGCCGGCCGCGATCTACGTCGAGACCTTCCGCAGCACGCCGATCCTCGTGCAGCTCGTCTGGATCTACTATGCCTTGCCGATAATGTCGGGCGTGCAGATGGGCAACCTCGCCTCGGCGACCGTCGGCATCGGTCTCCACTCCGCGGCCTACGTCGCCGAGATATTCCGCGCCGGGATCGTCTCCATCGACCGGGGCCAGATGGACGCGGCGAAGTCGATCGGCATGCGCTACGGCGCGGCGATGCGCAGGATCATCCTTCCGCAGGCGGTGCGCCGCATGGTCCCGCCCTTCATCAACGAGCTCGCCAACCTCATCAAGATCACCACGCTCGCTTCCGTGCTCGCGGTCAACGAGCTCCTGCACGAGTCGGAGAACCTCATCAACAACACCTACCGCCCGCTCGAGGTCTACACCGCACTCGCCGTCGCCTTCGCCGTCATCATCTTCCCGTTCATCTACATGTCTCAGCATCTCGAACGCTACTGGGGCAGGCGCGCATGAACAGCCCGCCGCTCATCAAGGTGCGCAATCTGCACAAGCACTTCGGCGCCAACCACGTGCTTCGCGGGATCGATTTCGAAGTGGCTCCGGGCGAGGTTCTCGTCATCATCGGGCCCAGCGGATCGGGAAAGAGCACACTTCTGCGCTGCATCAATTTCCTCGAGGATTACGACGAGGGGGAAATCTGGTTCGGCGACGCGCTCGTCGGCTACCGCCGCGACGGCAAGGGGCGCCTCGTGCGCGACCGGGAGGCGAACGTCAGCCGCGTGCGCGCGCGCATGGGGATGGTCTTCCAGCACTTCAATCTCTTCCCGCACAAGACGGTGCTCGAGAACGTCATCGAGGGACCGCTCATCGTGCAGCGCGCTCGACGCGAGGAGGCGGAGCGGCGCGCGGCCGAGCTCTTGGACCGGGTCGGGCTGTCCCAGAAGCTGCGGAGCTACCCGAGCCAGCTCTCCGGCGGCCAGCAGCAGCGCGCGGCGATCGCGCGCGCGCTCGCGATGCAGCCCGAGGCCATGCTCTTCGACGAGCCGACATCCTCGCTCGATCCGGAGCTCATAGGCGAGGTTCTCGAGGTGATGCGCGCACTCGTCGCCGACGGCATGACGATGATCATCGTCACCCACGAGATGGCCTTCGCCCGCGAGGTCGCCGATCGCGTCATCATGATGGACCACGGCAAGATCGTCGAGTTCGGCGCGCCGGAAGAGATATTCAGGGCGCCGAGCGAGGCACGCACGGCCGAATTCCTGCGCCGCGTCGTGCACTGAGGCGTGGCCGCGCGTTGAGCATCGAATCATGAGCTTGATCGAGGACGAAGAGGGAGTACGAACATGCTTGGAACGGGACTGAGGCGCGCCATTGCCGCCATCCTGGCACTCGCCTTACTCGCGCCGCTCGCGCTCGCGAGCGCATCCGCCGAAGGTGCGATGGACCGCATCTTGCGGGACAAGAAGCTGCGGATCGGCTTTATCCCATCGCCGCCCGGCACCATCAAGGATCCGAAGACGGGAGAGATAGCCGGCTACTATGTCGACGGCATGAGGCTGATCGCGAAGATGATCGGCGTCGAGCCGGAATTCATCGAGACCACCTGGGCCAATTTCGCCGCGGGCCTGAATTCGGACCAGTTCGACGTGTCGATCGCAGGCACGTTTGCGACGATCCAACGCGCGGGCGCCGTCGAGTTCACCAAGCCGATTTCCTTCCTCGGCTACAGCGCCGTGGTCAAGCAGGGCGACACGCGCTTCAAGACCCCGGCCGATCTCGACAATCCCGACATCAAGATCGCCCTCGTGCAAGGGGGGGCCAGCGTCGAGTACGCGAACGAGAACTGGCCCAAGGCTCAGAAGGTCCTGCTCTCGACGGGGAACCTGACGGCACCCTTCATCGAGGTCTCCGCCGGCCGCGCGGACGTGGGGGTCGAGGACGCCTGGCAGGCGCACCGCTATGCCGCCGTCCACCCGGAGGTCACCGACCTCTTTGCCGGCCATCCCTACAACGTGCTGCCGCTTGCCTGGTCGGTCAAGCGCGGGAACGAGGACCTGCTCAACTTCATGAACACCTCGATCGATTTCCTCTTGACCACGGGGCGGTGGGAGAAGTTGAGCGAGAAGTACGGCCCGACCGGCCGCTTCTGGAACAAGCCGAACCTGGTGCCGTTCGGCGTGACCGAATAGGTGGCCGATCACGAGGATGTGTGAATGCCGTAGGTAGCCGTGAGGGTCGGAAACAGTGTATCAGGGTGCGATCCAACAGGGGGGTTGTGTGCCATGACAAATTTCGGCGCTTTCGCGAAATGGTCGCCGTGCATGCTCGCGGTGGTGCGCATCGTCGCGGCTTTGCTTTTCCTCGAGCACGGCACCGCGAAGCTGCTCGGGTTTCCGCCTCCGCCCAACCCCGGGCCGGCGCTCTTCTCGCTCCTGGGTATCCAGGGCGTGATCGAGATTGTCGGCGGCCTGCTCGTGCTCGTCGGCCTGTGGACGCGCCCGGTGGCGTTCATCCTGGCGGGGGACATGGCGGTCGCCTATTTCATGGTGCACTTTCCGCGCAGCTTCTTCCCGCTCCTCAACGCCGGCGACGCTGCAATCCTCTACTGCTTCCTGTTCCTCTACCTCTTTTTCGCAGGCGGCGGGTCTTGGAGCTTGGACGGCATGCGACACGCACGCGGCTCGAGCGCCGATTGAGAGCGGTAGGGCGGGCAGCCTTTGCGGCTCAATCGACTTCCGGCGGCTCCCATTCGGGTGCTGTGAGCCGGCGCTTGCCATCCGCCGTCAAGCGCACGCCCGGCTCAGCGAGGCCTTGCCGGTCCCATAGCTTGCAGGTGACCGTCTTGTGCTTCTGGTCGAGCCCCTCGCAGTAGTTGGTGTAGGCGCAGAGGCGGACGGTGTCGCCGAGACCGAGGCGGACCTTGCGCCACCAGTCGGGGTCGGCGAGTGACTGCCGCGCAGCACCCACGATGTCGCACGCACCCTCCGCCAAGAGGCGCTCGGCCATCTTGAAATTGTGGATGCCGCCCGTCAGCACGACGGGGGTCTTGAGGCCCGCCGCGCGCACGGCGCGCCGGATCGCGGCCGTCGCGGCGGCGTTGCGGCCGAAGGGGCCCGCCGCGTCCGAGAGGTGGTGCGGCATGCATTCGTAGCCGCTCGCACCGGTATAGGGATAGGCGGCCTCGCCGATGGCCGGCTCCTTGGCGTCGTCGAACTTGCCGCCGCGCGAGGTCGAGAGGAAGTCCATGCCGGCGCGCGCGAAGGCGACGCCGAAATGGACGGCATCCGCGAGCGTGCTGCCGCCAAGAATGCCCTCCTCGGCGAGGAAACGGCAGCCGACCGCGAAGCCGTCTCCCACGCGCGCCTTGACCGCCGCAAAGACCTCGAGCGGCAGACGCACGCGGCCTTCGCGGCTGCCTCCGTAACCGTCGTCGCGCGTGTTAGTGGCGGAGAGGAAGGACGCCATCGTATAGGCGTGCGCGTAATGGAGCTCGACGCCGTCGAATCCCGCTTCCTTGGCGCGCCAGGCTGCATCCGCGAAAAGCCCGGGAAGCCTCTCCGGCAGCTCGCGGATGTGGGAGAGGTGCACGTCGGAGACGCGCTCGCGCGCGCCGAAGCGGAGCGCCTCGAGCTCGCGCGGGCTGAGTACGCGCGCGAGCTCGGCCGCGGGGAGGGCTGCGAGCCGCGCGCGGAGCTCCGGCTCGTCGAGCTCTTCGGCTCCCAGGAGCGCGCGGTGCCGCTCCGTGATCTCGAGGAAGTGCCCGAAGAACTTCGCCGGCTGCGGCCGCCGCCTTATGGCGAGGAAGTCGATGATCTGGATGAAGAGACGCGTCTCGCCGCCGCTCTCGCGCCTCACCGTCTCGGCCAGGCGGCCGAGCCCCGGGAGGAAGCGGTCGTGCCCGATGCGCAAGAGCGGTCCGCTCGGGATGTCGCGGATGCCGGTGGCCTCGACGACGATGGCACCCGGCCGGCCGCGCGCGAGGCGCGCGTACCAGGCGAGCACCTCGTCGGTCATCATGCCGTCCGCGGTCGCGCGCCAAGGCACCATCGCCGGCACCCAGCTGCGCTCCCTGAGGCGGATCGGGCCCACGTCGATCGGGCTGAAGAGACGCGTGCGCGCGACTTGCGCGCGGCTCGGCATGCGGCCGAGGCTCGGAGTGTAGTCGAGACGCTGGGGCGGCTTCCACATGACGGGCGTCCCCGCCTCTTGCGGCTCGCGGTAACCGAGCGGCCGTGCTGCCGCCGCATCCTACCCGCGATTGGCGAAGCAGAGCGAGTCCTCTAAGGGAAGAGAGCGGAGCGCAGGAGGGAGAGGGGGAGGGAAGGCGGGTCTTGGCGATCTCCCTTCTCAATCGTCCTGGGCTTGCCGGCGAGCTCTGCCGCGATCGCGGCCAGCCGGGACGGGTCGACCGAGCCTGACCGTTCGCGCCACCCGGCTCAATGTCGCGCCGAGCTCCCGCGCATCGACGCCGTCGGCTTCCATCACCGCTTGAACCACCGGATCGCAAAGCGCCTCCGCGAGCTTCGGCTCGCCACTCCAATTCATCGCGTCCTCCTGTTCGACGGCCGCCCGACATTCAAACAATGTACGGCTCGAACGCGGCTGACCTGCGCATGGCCTCTTGGGTATTTATTGGGAGATGGGATGGAACATCGAGTGATGTCCGCGTGAGGTGCTAGCCGGTTGAAGCGGTCCGGCCCCTTATCTCGCCTCGGTCGAGATCGGCGCGCAATTCCTGCGCCCCGACATCGCGCAATCTTCGAGATCCGACATCGCCTTGAGCCTGTCGATGACGAAGAGCCCGAGTACGACGAGAAAGGCCGCGACCGCCAGGCCGGCAAGCAACGTGCCGAACTGGGGCCCGTCCTTGTCGTCGTCCCCGCCGGGACCGTCCATGGCGCACCTCGCAGATGATCCGCCGGCGAGGATAGCTCGCGCGCGCAAGCGCTGCCAGGGGCGCCGGTCGCGGCGTGCTGGCGAATTTTACGGCTGAGGTGCTGTGCGCATGCGCCCTGTGTCGACCCGCTACCCCGGATGAGCGGGGATCTATTCGAATGGCGTACCGATTTGGCCTTACGTTGAAGGCAGTCTAAGATCAGGCAGTCTAAGATCAGGGCAGCGTTGAGACGTGTTGATTATCCCGATTCGCGACGACAGCGTGAGACGCCGGCCTCCCGCCCTCACATATGGCATTATATGCGCTTGCAGTGCGGTATTCCTCTGGCAGCTGGGTTTGAGCCCTCGAGCCTTCGCAGGCTTTACCTTCAGCTTCGGCATGGTGCCGGCAGTCTTGTTCGGTTACGCCGAGCTTCCGTCGCCGCTTGCAATCGTTCCGTCCTGGGCAACGGTCTTCACGAGCATGTTCATTCACGGGGGATGGCTGCACTTGCTCGGCAATATGCTCTACCTCTGGCTTTTTGGGAGGGGTGTCGAGAGTGCGCTAGGACCATTTCGGTTCGGCGTCCTTTACCTCGTCTCGGGCGTCGCGGCTGCGATGACGCAGGCCTTCACAAACCCTGCGGCCGAGGTCCCGATGATCGGCGCCAGCGGCGCGATAGCCGGCGCTCTCGGGGCCTACCTCATCCTGCATCCCCGCGCCAACGTAACCTTGTTCGTTTGGATATTCATCTTGGTCCGTCTCGTCAGCGTGCCCGCGGTGATTCTCCTGGTGCTGTGGTTTGCGATGCAGCTCGTCAGCGCGCTCAACGCATCGCCCGATGAACCGGGCGTGGCATTCTGGGCGCATGTGGGTGGGTTTATTGCCGGCATGATACTTGTCTTGCTCTTGCGAGGGCGCGATGTCGCAGTATTCCAGGCGGCACGATCGTCATCGTTCACCGTGACGCGCCCGGATGATGGGAAACGGCGCACCCGGTCCGGCTCGGTTCCACCCGCCGGTAACCGTTCGGACAGGTCGCGCGGCCCGTGGGGATGACCCGATTATCATCCGTGTCACTTGGATGCGCGACCACGATTTTAAAGGCGCGCGGGCGCTGCCTGCACGCGCTTGGGCGCCTCGATCCCAACGCCCACCAGATGGCTGAATAGGGTCACGATCTGCTGGCGATCCGCCGTCGGCAAGGGCGGCTTGGAGAGCGAGGCGATGTCCTCGCGCAGATGATGGGGATCGCTGGTACCGAACAACACCACGTCCACACCGGGCTCGTCGCGTACGAAGCGATAGGCCGCGTCGATGATCGAGCTCGCACCTCCCTCGTGGACCAGGAAGCCCAGAGGGTCGGGCGAAGCGCCCAGCCATTTCGGCAGCTGCCCGCCCGCCGCCAGCGCCCGCACCTCCTCCTTCAGCCGCTCGGGCTGGGCGAAAATACCACGCACCGCGAACATGATCAGCGTGCCGACCTTCTTCGCCATGGTCTTGGGGAAGACGCTGATACGGGCATTCTGGTGCATCATGTTGAAGCCGACCATGGTGGTGTCCCAGATATCGTCCTCGGCCAGGGCGCGCTCTAGCATCTTGTGGTCGAGATCGTAGGGTGCCGCCTCGGTGATGCCGATGAAGCGGAGCTTGCCCTTCTCCTTCTGGCGCAGCACCGCCGGATAGATCACCTCGCGCGTCTCAGCGTAGATCTGCGGCGCCACGGCGTGGAGCTGGAGCACGTCGAGATAATCGGTTCGGAGCTGGCGCAGCGAATTGTCGATGCTCGCCACCACCTCTTCGGGCGTGAAAAGCTCCCAGCTCGCGTATTTGGCGGGACTGGCCTTGGTGGTGATGACCAGGCGATCGCGCGGCACCGATTTGATCGCGCGGCCGATCACCGCCTCGGTGCCATAGGCAGCAGCCGTGTCGATGATATTGACCCCGAGATCGAGGGCGAGGCGGATCAGTGCTACGACCTCGCTTTCCGTCTTGCCCTTGGCCAGCCCGAGCCGGCTGAACCCGCCGCCGCCGAGCCCGGCGGCGCTGACCTTGAGCCCGGTCCGGCCCAATGTCCTGTAAATCATCTGACTTCCCTCGCCCATCGGCTCCTCGCCGCGTGCGGTCAGGATGAACGGTGCAACAAACTGAACGGCACCCGCCGCAGCACCGGCCTTGAGGAGGGTGCGACGCCGCACGCCGAGCGTCTTCCGTTGCCGTTCCATTGGAGCCTCCCAAAATATATCAACCTTTCCATCTAGGGCGACCCGGCAGCATTGCCCGCGCTTGATCGCCGGCTGTAGCTCGGCATAAAGGCGCTAAGGGCGTGGAGCCGCGCCGGCTGTTCATTGAGAGCCTTGCATAGGATAAGGTAGCGCTCGTCCGACGCTCGGCGCGAGGTGATCATGAAGCTCCCGGCATTCATCTTTTTCGTGGCAGCCATCCTCATGGCGGATGCCGCTCAGGCCCAAGTGGTGACCCTCGAGCCGCCCGGCCCGCGCGTCGAGGTGATTCCGGCGCCGCCGGGTCCCGCCTTTGTCTGGACACCCGGCCATTGGTGGTGGGACGGCCACCGCTGGCATTGGGCGCGCGGGCACTACCGGCGCGCACCCCGGCCGGGTGCGGTTTGGATCCCGGGCGGATGGCGGCCCGGACCCGGCCTCGGCTGGCACTGGGTTCCGGGTCACTGGGCCTAGCGCTGATCGGCTGCGCAAGGACGGCGGAAGACAAAGCTGCGCGCCGGTCAATGCGACCGGGAGGGGCTCGAAGCTCTCGTCGATCTCCCTTCTCAATCGCCCTGGGCTTCCCGCCGAGCCGGCCCGCGATCGTTCGCCGGCGCCTCATGGAGGGTTTAACGCAAATCCCCTGAATAAGGCTTCGCGATCTCGATGCCTTTTAATTGCTCTTCACAAGATGCGCCGCGAAGTGTGGCGTCCTGCGCCAGACGACGGGCAAGGAGCGCTGCCTGCGCTTCGCCCGAAGGCCGCGCGCGCATGGCCGCGGGGCGAGGCCGCCCTACCTTGACGCTTGTCAAGCACTGATCGGTCACTTCGCGAGCGGCGTTTTCCTGTAGAGGCGCAGGATGCCCATCCCGTCATGCGCGCCGTGAAGATCAACGTACAAGGTGCGGTAAAGTTGCGCCGCCAGCGCCGTCATGGGCATGGGGGCGGTCTTGGCCTGCCCGAAGGCGCAAGCCGTGCCCAGATCCTTGAGCAGCGTGGTGATCAGTCCCGCCGACTTGACCGCAGCCTTGGCCATGGGTCGGGCGAAGTTCTGCAGGATGGTCGAATCGGCGTAGCCGCCGGCGAGGCACTCGGGCAGGCGATCGATCTCGAGGCCGCCGGCCGCGGCGAGCTGGAGCATCTCGGCGACAAGGGCCATGGTGCCGCCCACCATCATCTGGTTGCATAATTTGGTGAGCTGCCCGGCGCCCACCGGACCCATATGCGTGACGCGTTGGGAGACGTGAGCGAGGATGGGGCGCAGGCGCTCCACGTCTTCCGCTTGACCGCCCGCCATGAGCGCAAGCGTGCCCGCCTCGGCACCCGGCACGCCGCCGGTCACCGGCGCGTCGACCCAGCGCGCACCGCACCCGCTTTGCAAGCGCTCTGCGATGCGCCGCGTGGCCTCGGGCTCGATGCTCGAATGGTCGACGATGAGCTTGCCTTGCGAAGGCCCCGCGGCGGCGAGCCCATGCTGCCCGAACGTCACCTCCTCGACGGCCGCGGTGTCGAAGACGCAGAGATGGACGATGTCGCTTGCGCCGAGCACTTCCGCGGGGTTGCCGGCTCGCGCGGCACCGGCTTCGATGAGCGGAACCGTCTTTTCCCGCGAGCGGTTCCACAGCGTGAGGGGATACCCCGCCGCCTTGAGCCGGCGCGCCATCGGCGCACCCATGGCTCCCATGCCGATGAACCCCAGGCGCTCCGTCATGGCTCGACCCTTCCCTTGGCCTCGGCGTCTCCACCGGACGCTTATCCTGCGGTCGAGCGCGCCGGCAAGTCCAGGGCGAATGCGCTGGCTCTGCGCGCTTCGCCCTTGACTGCGGCCGGCGCTTCAGCACTCGATAGCACGCGGCCGGCGGCCGAGCGGGGAATAGCAGGGGGACCAGGATGCGAAGCTACGACATTGCGGCCTTTGGCGCTCCTTTGCAGCGCTTCGATCGCCCGACACCGAAGCCCGCGGGGAGCGAAGTGCTCATACGCGTGGCCGCCGCGGGGGTCTGCCACAGCGATCTCCACATCTGGGAGGGATATTTCGATCTCGGCGGCGGCAGGAAGCTTACCATGGTCGAGCGCGGCATGAAGTTGCCGCACACGCTCGGGCACGAGAGCGCCGGCGAGGTCGCGGCGCTCGGCCCCGAGGCCAGGGGCCTCACGCTCGGGCAACGCGTTCTCGTCTATCCCTGGATCGGCTGCGGGAACTGCGAGGTGTGCCGCGCAGGGGAGGAGCAGCTCTGTCTCGCGCCGCGTTTCCTCGGCGTCCATTGCGCGGGCGGCTACAGCGACCATCTCTTGGTCCCCCATCCGCGCTACCTCCTCGATATCTCCGACATGCCGGCAACCGTGGCAGCCCCTTACGCCTGCTCCGGGCTCACCACTTACGCGGCCTTGCGCAAGTTCGGCCCGCTGCTGGCCGCGAAGCCGACCGTCATCATCGGCGCCGGCGGCCTCGGGCTCATGTGCCTCGAGCTGCTCAAGGCGATGAAGGGACGCGGTGCGGTCGTCGTCGACATCGATCCGGCGAAGCGCCAAGCGGCGAAGACGGCGGGTGCCCTCGCGACCGTAGACGGCGCCGCCGCCGATGCGGCACGCGCGATCAAGGACGCAGTGGGCGGACCCGTATGGGCCATCATCGATCTGGTGGGCTCGAGGGCGACCGCATCGCTTGCTCTCGAGTGCCTCTGCAAGGGCAGCCAGCTGATCATCGTCGGACTCTTCGGCGGCGATATCACGCTGCCGCTGCCGTCCATCCCGCAGCGCGAGCTCACCATCCAGGGCTCCTATGTCGGCAGCCTTGGCGAGCTCACCGAGCTCTTGGCCCTCGTCCGCCAGCAGAAAGTGCCGCCCATCCCGATTCGCACCCGGCCGCTCGAGGACGCCTACGCCGCACTCGAGGATCTCAAGGCGGGCCGCGTCGTCGGACGCACGGTGCTGACTCCTTAGAGACTGACTCGAAATGAACCGTTTATTATCAATGGGGTATTTGTCACCCCCGCGAAAGCGGGGGTCCATCTTTGCAGCCCGATATCGGACCAACAATGGATTCCCGCTTGCGCGGGAATGACGCAGAGTGGTGGATAGTGCATTGAAAATAACGCTCTCATTTTTGGGTCAGCCACGTAAGCACGGCGCCCGTCAAGTCACCACGCCAGGGAGAAGATGATCATGGCAACGCTCAAGATTTGGGGACGCAAGAGTTCCTCCAACGTGCAGAAGGTGCTGTGGTGCTGCGACGAGCTCGGAATTCCCTTCGAGCGTATCGACTTGGGCGGGCGCTTCGGCGGCAACGACGACCCGCAATACCGGGCACGCAATCCGAACGGACTGGTGCCGACGATCGATGACAACGGCCTCGTGCTCTGGGAGTCGAACTCCATCATCCGCTATCTCGCCCGCAAATACGGGCGGGGCGAGCTTTATCCCCAGGAGCCGGCGGCGGCGGCGACGGCGGAGCGCTGGATGGATTGGCAGCTCGCCCATCTCAATCCGGCGATCGTGCCGATCTTCTTCGGCTATGTTCGAACCGCGCCCGAGAAACGCGACATGGCGGCGATCGAGGCGGCGCGCCAGCGTACGATCGCGCTGTGGCGCATGGTGGACGCCCAGCTCGCCGCCGCCCCCTACCTCAACGGCAAAGCGCTCTCGCTCGCCGACATTCCGCTCGGCATCTGGGCCTATCGCTGGTACGTGATGCCCATCGAGCGGCCCGCTCTGGCCAACCTCGCCGCGTGGTACCAACGGTTGTGCGAGCGCAAGCCCTTCAAGAGCCATGTGATGATCCCGCTCGAATGAATGCCGGCCAAGCACCGCCCCGGTCCGGCGCTAGCGGATGCACACATCTCGAAAAATATCGTACCAGCAATAACTTTTCCGCCGTTCCCGCTTGCAGGCCTGTAATTTTTTGGTACCACTACCCGCGGTCCGTATGCTTTGCCCACAAGGTTGGTTTGGCGTATCCTAGTGGATCGAGTCCGACATTTGGTACCAGTCGGTAGTCACTACACCCTTGATTTGATTCGCCATCGGTGCGACTCGAAAATCAGATTTGCACCACTGGCGCCGAAACATGGGTCATCTGGGGAATGTCAGATAAGAACAGTCATCGGGGCAATGTCGGACTAGGTGACGCAGATGGGGCCAGGACGCGAATCCGGTATTTGGCGGGCAGATAAGGGGAACCAATGTGACGACTCACATTGTAAGGCAAATGCCTGGCCGGGCTGAGGTACAATCGCACATTCAGATGAGCAAATGGAGCATGCGCGCATCCGGCACACAGGGCGCTGTCTTGCTAACCGGTGCGACCGGCTTCCTCGGCACGCTCGTGGCTGCCGTGTTGCTCGGACGCGAGCGCCGGCGCGTGGTGGCACTTGTCCGCAACGGGCGTCGGGTTGAGGATTTGGCCGCGCGGATTCGCTCGGAGCTGGGCGATGATGTACACCTCCAGGACGAGGCGGAAGTGTTCGGCCGATTGGCTACCGTGGCGCTGCCGCCGATGGATCGGCTGGCCGCCATGGCACCGCAGCTCGAGCACTTCGGGATCACGGAGATCGTCCACTGCGCCGGCTCCCTGGACTACTTCAACAGGGCGGAGCTGGAGCAAACCAATATCCTGCTCACCGATCGCATGCTGGATCTGGCGCGCCAGCTGCATATCGAGCGCTTCACTTTTATCTCGACGGCCTATAGCTCGGGCTACATCGACGGTCCCGTCGCGGAGAAGCTGCACGCAGACCCTCCGAAGGATCCCACCGAATATGCCAGGACCAAACGCGAAGCCGAGCGCCATGTTGCCGCGAGCGGGGTGCCCTATCTCATCATCCGGCCGTCGGTCGTGATCGGCGACAGCCGCACGGGGCATTACAGCGGAAAGCCAAACGGTCTCTATCAGTATTGGACCGGTTGGGAGCGGCTCCTACTCGATCACTACCGCCCCGAGACCCACATGGTCGCCCCCCTCTTGCCGGTCAATTTCGTGCACCAGGACGCATTCCAAAACGCCTTCCAGGCCGCCTTTACGCGCCTGGATCCCGGATCGATCTTCAATCTGACCGGCGACACCACCAAGGCCCCAACTGTCCGCGAGCTCTGCAACATGTGGCTGGCAGTAATCGGCATGCCCGAACGTCTCTACTACTACGACCATTTGAGCGAGGTGCCGCTCGATCAAATCCATCCACGGCAGCGCTTGTTCTTGATGTTCGCCTCGGTCAATATGGGAATATCGGCGCATCGCTGGGAGTTCGAGACCGGCACGATGAGCCGGCTCAAGCAGGACGGCCTGGATTTCACCGATGCGACCTACGACACGATGGCCGTGTGCCAAGCGCGTTTCATGAGCTCTTCACCGCGGCTGCGGGCCGCGGTTGCGCGCGCGGCCGAAAGCACGGCATCTCGCACCGCCATCGGCGACTGACCGGGCAGCGCTCGACCGCGTCAAGTATTGCTCTCGATATCCCTGGCGGGATGGGCGCAGCAGGAGCGTCCTGTGGCGGTGCGGCGCTATATCGCCGCACAAAGCTCGGAATCGGTTTCACTGCACAGGGCCACTGAACTGCTGCCTGCGGCGGAAACGTCAACGCATGCGCGATAATACCGCTTTGCCGCGCGTTGATCGCTCGCAGGGGCATGATCCCTAAATCTCCGAATGGCCTTCGACCAAGAGGTTGCGTTTCACGGCGCCGAAGCGCATCGTCGGAGCCGGCTGCACCACAAGGCCGACAAATGGACAGGACCAGGGCGTGGCCGACCGCGCTCGAGCCGGTGACCGTCAACGCTCCCGGCCTGCCGCAGGCGAGTTGGATCGACCACCCCTCCGGCTTTCTGGCGCTGTCGGCGCGTAACCGGCGTTTCGAGCTCCCCGGCCGACCCGGCTTTGTCGCTTACCGCGAGCAGGGCCGCCACCTCGTTGCGTTCGGCGGCGTGCATGCGCCTGAGGCCGAGCGTGCCGGGCTCCTCAATGCCTTTCTTGCCGAGGCCGCGCGGCAGCAGAAAGTCGCGCTCTTCGTCCAGATCCGCGAAGAGGCCGTGCCGCTTTTCCTCGATCGCGGCATGACCGTGAATCAATTCGGTACCAGCGTCACGCTCGAACTCGCCGGCTACAGCCTCACCGGCAGCGAAAAGATGCGGCTGCGCAACAAGATCAACCGCGCGCACAAGGCCGGCGTTCGCGTGATCGAGATAGGCACCGACGTTCCGAGCGGGGAGGCCGTCTTCGCGCAGTTGCGGACGATCACCGCGGGATGGCTTGCGGGAAAGAAGAAGCAAGAGCTCGACTTCATGATCGGGGAGCTCGGCGCGCCCGGCGATCCGCACCGGCGGATATTCGTCGCCCTCGACAAGAAGGGGGCCCATGTCGGGTTTATCACTTACGTGCCGGCCTGGGGGCGGATGCCGGGTTACCTGCACGACCTCGCCCGCCGCTTGCCGGACGCGCCCGCCGGAACGATGGAGGCGCTGAACGCACTTGCGTTGCAGAAGCTGATGCGCGAGGGCGTCCGTTTCCTGCATTTTGGCTTCACTCCGTTCATTCTCTTCGGCCAGGAGTATCCCGGCTTCAGCCGGGCCATGGCATGGCTCGGCCGCATACTGCGGCGCAACGGTCAGGCCTTGTATCCGGCCGACAGCCAAGCCGCCTACAAGCTCAAGTGGGGCCCCAGAATCCTCGAACGCGAGTTCATCGCGGCCCGTCCACTGGCGCTGCGCGCCGCTTTCGATCTCCTGCGGCTCACCCGTGCACTCTAGGAGGAGCCAGGAAGACGACGGCAGAGACGGCCGCGAGCACGCCGCCGCCGATAACGCGACCGATCCTGTAACATCATGTTTTCTCCCGCCGATCGATTTTGCGCGAGGGACACCGTCACGGCCGAATTTGGCGAAAGCGACATTAATTAAACGGCGCGCTTCAATGTCGGCCCATTCGATCTAAAAGATGTGTGCATCCGCTAACGCCCGGTGCTGGCTGCGAGCGGTCCCGCGCGGTCCCGAGGCCCTTTGACGAGCGGCGGACGGAACCCATAGAAATAGGGAGAGCTTGCGCGCGAGGACGCGGACCGGCGGCGGGGGCGCCTTGGCGCGCTTGATAAAGTGGCCTCAATTTCCCGCGGCGGTCGTGATAGACTCTGCGGGCCGGGGCGGAAAACGGGAGCCTGATGGCCGTGGCCGCGCGTGACTGGGAATTCCCTGCCGAGGTGAGGCCGAACGTGAAGGACGTCGCGTTCGACCTCGACACAGCGCTCTCCGCCGTCGTGCACCTTCGCGCCGAGATCCCGGAGGATGCCTTCACCGCCTCGATCCTCGGCACCGAGCGGGACGGCAACGGCGTCGTCATCCGCGAGGACGGCCTCGTGCTGACCATCGGCTATCTGGTCTCGGAGGCGGAGACGGTCTGGCTCACCACGAGCAAGGGAGGCGCTTCTCCCGCCCACGTGCTGGCCTACGACCAGGCGACCGGCCTGGGGCTCGTGCAGGCGTTGGGACGGCTCGGCGTGCCGGCGCTCCCCCGCGGGCGCTCGAAGTCATGCTCGGTCGGCGATCTCGTCATCATGGCCGGCCACGGCGGACAGCGCCACGCGCTGCAGGCGCGCATCGCGTCGAAGCGGGAATTCGCCGGCTATTGGGAATACGTGCTCGACGAGGCGATCTTCACTTTGCCGGCGCATCCGCAATGGGGAGGGGCTGCCCTCATCGGGCGCGACGGCAGGCTGCTCGGCATCGGCTCGCTCCTCGTCCAAGGGGTCGCGGAGTCGGGCGAGCAGGTGGACGCCAACATGATCGTGCCGATCGATCTTCTCGAGCCGATCTTCGACGATCTCCTCCGCTTCGGCCGCAGCAATCGTCCGCCGCGGCCATGGCTCGGTATGTACACCACCGAGACGAACGAGGGGCCGACCGTGGTGAGTCTCGCGCGCAACGGGCCCGCGCATCGCGCGCAGTTGCGTCCGGGCGACCGGGTCGTCGCCGTCGCCGGTTCCCGTATCGACGGCCTG
>DATEQI010000469.1:0-42866 GCA_035272805.1 Alphaproteobacteria bacterium
TCGCCGGATTCTCGCCCATGATGTACATGCCGCGGATCTCGTCCGCCAGGATGGCGTTCATGATTTCGACCACGGTGAGGCCGGGTTTGGGGTCGAGCTCGACGCCCCACAGCTTCTCGAATTTATCCTGCACGGTCTTGATCGCGACGCGCGCGTAATCCGGGTACATCATCGGGATCAGCCCCGCATCCGACGCGCCTTGCACGTTGTTCTGGCCGCGCAGGGGGTGCAGCCCACTGCCGGGGCGGCCGACCTGACCCGAGATCATGGCGAGTGCGATCAGGCAGCGCGCGTTGTCGGTGCCGTGGATGTGCTGGGAGATGCCCATGCCCCAGAAGATGATGCCGGCTTCCGCGCGGGCGAAGGTGCGCGCGACGGTGCGCAGCACGCCTGCGTCGATGCCGCAGAGCTCGGCCATCATCTCCGGCGCGTAGTCCTTGAGGTGCTGCTTGAGCGCTTCGAAATTCTCGGTGTAGGTCGCGACATATTGCCGGTCGTAAAGGCCCTCGTAGACGATGGTGTGAAGGATGCCGTTGAGCATCGCCACGTCGCTGCCCGGCTTGAACTGCAGCATGTAGGTGGCGTGGCGCTGGAGCGCCTGGCCGCGCGGATCCATGACGATGAGCTTGGCGCCGCGCTTCGCCGCCTGCTTGAAGAAGGTCGCCGCGACCGGGTGGTTCTCGGTCGGGTTGGCGCCGATCACGATGATGACGTCGGAGTTCATGCACTCGTTGAAGGTCGCCGTCACTGCACCCGAGCCGATGCCTTCCATCAGCGCCGCGACCGAGGAGGCGTGGCAGAGGCGCGTGCAATGGTCGACGTTGTTCGAGCCGAAGCCGGTGCGCACGAGCTTCTGGAAGAGATAGGCCTCCTCGTTCGAGCCCTTGGCCGAGCCGAAGCCGGCAAGCGCACGCTTGCCGTGGCTCTCGCGGATGCGCTTCAAGCCGGCCGCGGCGAGCCCGAGCGCCTCTTCCCAACCGGCCTCGCGGAAATGCGTCCACGGGTTCGCGGGATCGACTTGATCGTCCGCGCGCTTGGCCACCCCCGGCTTGCGGACGAGCGGCTTGGTGAGCCGGTGGGGGTGATGCACATAGTCGAAGCCGAAGCGGCCCTTGACGCAGAGCCGCGCATGGTTTGCCGGGCCCGGCTTGCCCTCGGCATAAAGCAGCTTGTCGTCCTTGATCTTGAAGGCGATCTGGCAGCCCACCCCGCAATAGGGGCAGACGCTGTCGACCTCGCGGTCCGCTTCCTTGGCGAGGCGCTCGCGAGAGTCGAGCACGGCCGCGGGCATGAGCGCGCCCGTGGGGCAGGCCTGCACGCATTCGCCGCAGGCAACGCAGGTGCTTTGGCCCATGGGGTCGTCGAAGTCGAAGACGATCTTCGCATGATGGCCGCGCCCCGCCATGCCGATCACGTCGTTGACCTGGACCTCGCGGCAGGCGCGGACGCAGAGATTGCAGTGGATGCAGGCGTCGAGATTGACGCGCATCGCGGGATGGCTGTCGTCCTTGGCGGGTGGGGTGCGAACAGGGAAACGCGAGAGCTCGATCGAGAATGCATCGGCCCAGCGCCAGAACTCGGACTTGGGGTCGTGCGCGGCCGCACGCGCCGGCTGGTCGGCCACGAGCAGCTCCATCACCATCTTGCGCGCCGCCTTGGCGCGCTCGGAGCCGGTCGTGACCACCATCCCCGCTGCGGGCTTGCGGATGCAGGAGGCGGCGAGCACGCGCTCGCCCTCGATTTCCACCATGCAGGCGCGGCAATTGCCGTCGGCGCGGTAGTCCGGATAGGGCTGCCAGCAGAGGTGCGGGATCTCGTTGCCGAGGCGATCGGCCACCTGCCAGATGGTCTCGCCGGGAGCGGCTTCGACCTCGCTCCCATCCATCGTGAACTTGATCGTCTCGCTCATGCCAAGTCCTCGCGGAAATACTTGAACACGCTCTCAAGCGGATTGGGGGCGGCCTGGCCGAGGCCGCAGATCGAGGCATCGCGCATCGCGGCCGAAAGCTCCTCGAGCAGCTTCTCGTCCCACCGCGGGCGCTCCATCAGCTTGACCGCCTTCTCGGTGCCGACCCGGCAGGGCGTGCACTGGCCGCAGCTCTCGTCCTCGAAGAAGCGCATGAGGTTCAAAGCCACGCTCTTCATGTCGTCTTTGTCGGAGAGAACCACGATGGCGGCCGAGCCGATGAAGCAGCCGTGCGGCTCGAGCGTGCCGAAGTCGAGCGGGATGTCCGCCAGCGCGGCCGGCAGGATGCCGCCCGACGCCCCGCCGGGCAGATAGCCCTTGAAGACGTGGCCCTTCGCCATGCCGCCGCAATATTCCTCGACCAGCTCGTGCGCGGTAATGCCGGCGGGAGCGAGCTTCATGCCCGGCTCCTTGACGCGGCCCGAGACCGAGAAGCTGCGCAGCCCCTTGCGTCCGTGACGGCCTTGGCTGGTGAACCAGGCCGGACCCTTCTCCACGATGTCGCGAATCCAGTAAAGCGTCTCGACGTTGTGAATGAGCGTGGGGCGGCCGAAGAGACCCACCTCGGCCGGATAGGGAGGCTTGTGGCGCGGCAGCCCGCGTTTGCCCTCGAGGCTCTCGAGCATCGCCGACTCTTCGCCGCAGATGTAGGCTCCGGCACCCCGCCGCAGGTGGAGCTTGACGCCGCCCGCGAGTCCCGCGCCCTCGAGCCGTGCCAACTCCTTGGCGAGGAGCTTGCGGATCGCCGGATACTCATCGCGGAGATAGATGTAGACCTCGGCTGCCTCGATGCCCCAGGCGGCGATAAGCGTGCCCTCGAGGAAGCGATGGGGATCGCGCTCGAGGTACCAGCGATCCTTGAAGGTGCCGGGCTCGCCCTCGTCCGCATTCACGGCAAGCAGGCGTGGGCCCGGGTTGGCGCGCACGAAGCCCCATTTGCGGCCGGCGGGGAACCCGGCACCGCCGAGCCCGCGCAAGCCCGCCGCGTCGATCAGCTTGACGATCTCCTCGACCTTGCGCTCCCCGCTCCGGCACGCCGCAAGGAGCCGATAGCCGCCTTGAGTGCGATAGGCCTCGAGATCGAGGTAGCTCGGCACGACCGGCTCGACTTCGCCCGCCGCGAGTGCCGCCTCGACACTCTCGCGGCTCGCGCGGTCGAGCTGGTAATGGCCGACCGCGACGGCGGGGGCGGTGTCGCAACGGCCCATGCAGGGTGCCCGCACGACCCGCACCTCGCGGCCGAGGCGCTTGGGGAGCTCGGCGAGGAGTGTGTCGGACCCCATGAGCGCGCAGCTCAAGCTGTCGCACACGCGCACGGTGAGGGGCGGCGGGGCCGAATCACCCTCGAGCACCACATCGAAGTGCGCGTAGAAGGTGGCGACCTCGTAGACCTCCGCCTGCGCCAGACGCATCTCCTCGGCGAGTGCTGCAAGATGAGCGGCACTCAGGCGATGATATTTGTCCTGAACGAGATGGAGGTATTCGATGAGGAGATCGCGCTGGCGCGGCCGCGCGCCCAACAGCGCCTGCACCTCCTCGAGCGCCGCGGGATCGAGCTGACGGCCCTTGGGGAACATCTTGCCGCCGCCCTTCCCACTGCCGGGGTGGCGGAAGCGGCGAATTTGCGGACTGCCTTCGGCCATCGTTCTGTTGTTCTTCCCTGATTTCCCGCGACGGCAGGGCCTTCAAGCGGACGAATAAGCGCCATCGCGCGTGCGCTGGCAAGCATCCCGCGGCAACGGAGAGACCTATTGGTATTATGTATGCCAAGCCTCCGGGGATGGCAATGGCGGCCTGAGTTAAATGCGAGCAGGATAACGCCCAAATAAGATGTGCAGATTATCTCCCGAGCTTCGCCTTGAGGCGCGCCGTGAATCGTGCCAGGTCGATGACCAGCCGCTCGTGCGTGCCGCTGCCGATTTCCTCCCTCTCGTCGCGCGCCGTCACCCGGAAGCTGACGCGGCGGCCATCGACTTCGGTGACTTCCGCCTCGCCCGTCACCCGCATCCCGACCGGGGTCGCGGCGAGGTGGCGCACCTCGATGCGCGTGCCGACGGCACTCTCGCCGGCCTCGAGGTAGGCCCTGATGGCATTGAGGGCCGCGTTCTCCAGCACCATCACCATGACGGGCGTGGAGAAGACCGGCGGCAACATGGCGTCCTTGAACTGGTTCGCCAGATGCTCCGGCTTGACGACGAGGGCGAACGTCCCTCGGGCTCCGAGCGGTATCTGCCTCATGCGCGCTCCGCAACCTGCACCGCCGAGTCTCCGCCCGCGCATGGCTTTGCGCAAGGATCGCTTCGGGCGAATATCACCTATGATGGGAAGCCCCATGGAGGGACTTCGCCATGCCCGAGCTGCCCGACGTCGAGATCTTCAAGCGGATTCTGGACAAGAAAGCGCTGAGGAAGCGCATCGCGCGCGTCGCGGTAGGCGATGCGCGCATCCTGGGCCGGCTCTCGCCAAAGACGCTCGAGCGCCGGCTCGAAGGTGCCACACTCGTCGCCTCGCGCCGCCACGGCAAGCATCTCTTGGCGCGCGTCGACAAGGGCGGCTGGCTCACCCTCCACTTCGGCATGACCGGCGCGCTTAAGGCCCTTGCGGCCGGAGAGGACGAGGCGCCCTTCACGCGCGTGCGCCTCGATTTCGCAGGCGATGGCGCGCTCGCCTACACGAACAAGCGCATGATCGGCCGCGTCGGCTTCGTCGAGGACGCGGAGGATTTCATCGCCCAAGAGAAGCTCGGCCCCGACGCGCTCGACCCGCACTTCGACCTCCCTACCTTCAAGCGTGCCGTCGCCGGCTCGAAGCGCGACGTGAAGTCCGTGCTCATGGACCAGGAGCTGGTGGCAGGTATCGGCAACATCTATTCCGACGAGATTCTCTTCCAGGCGGGCATCCATCCGCAGTCCCGCGTCGATAGCCTCGCTCCGGCGCGCCTCGAGCTGCTCCACAAGACCATGCGCAAGGTCCTCGAGAGCGCCGTCGCGCACGGCGCCGGCTCGGAGGAGCTCACGGAGCGCATGCCCAAGGGCTCGCTCCTCCCCGAGCGCAAGAAGGGCGGTCGCTGCCCGCGCTGCAGCGGCGCACTCGCGGTGCTCAAGCTCGGCGGCCGCACCGCCTACTGCTGCGAGCGCTGCCAGAGCTAGGCGCCTCTAAGGCGCTCAAGGTGCCGCGATTGAATTGTTCGGACAAACTTGCTCCAATGGGCACGCGATCGAGCGACGGCGGCGTGCCGGCTCCTCGGTCGAGGCTGTTGCGGCCTGGGAAGGCGAAGGATGCGGCATGACGGCCATCAAGGCGCCTCGCCGCAACGACAGGGAAGGAAAAACCGATGCGTAAGGCGACTTCGGCCATTGCCGGCGCGCTGGCGCTGGCCACGCTCGCGGCTGGGCCCGCGCTTGCCGCGGACAAGCTCAAGATCGGCTTCGTCGCGACGCTCTCGGGCTCGGCGGGCCTCTTGGGCAAGAACCTGCTCGACGGCTTCATGCTCGGGGTGGAGGAGGCGGGCGGCAAGCTCGGCGGTATTTCGACCGAGATCAGCACGAACGACGACCAGTTCAAGCCCGACGTCGCCAAGCAGATTGCCGAGAAGCTGGTGAAGCAGGACCAGGTCGATATCGTGACCGGCATCGTCTATTCGAACATCATGATGGCGATGTACAAGACGGTCGTCGACGCGAAGATAATCCTCGTGAGCGAGAACGCCGGCCCCTCGCCGATCGCCGGCAAGCTGTGCTCGCCCTATTTCTTCACGACCGCCTGGCAGAACGACCAGCCCCACGCGGCGGTGGCGCAATACATGCAGGACCAGCACATCCAGCGCGTCTTCCTGATCGCGTCGAACTATCAGGCCGGGCAGGACGCGCTCGCCGGCTTCAAGTCGAAATTCAAAGGCACCATCTTGGGCGAGATATACCCGGCACTCGGCCAGCCCGACTATTCGGTGGAGATCACCGAGATCGCCGCCGCCAAGCCCGATGCGGTCTATGCCTTCATCGCGAGCGGGGCGGCCGTCAACTTCGTGAAGCAATATGCCCAGGCGGGGCTCACGAACCAGATTCCGCTTTACTCGGACTTCGTGATCAATGCCACGACGCTACCGGCGATCGGCGAGGTGGCGATCGGAGCGCGCTCCGCCGCCTTCTGGACGCTCGACCTCGACAATGAGGCGAGCAGGCATTTCGTCGAAGCCTTCCGCAATAAGTACCATTACGTACCGGGCGTCTACTCGGCGCAGGCTTATGACGCGGCACGGCTGATCGACGCCGCGGTGCGCGAGATCGGCGGCAAGGTCGAGGACCGCGAGGCGCTGATCAAGGCCCTCGCGCGTGCGAATTACCAATCGGTGCGCGGCCCGTACAAGTACAACAACAACCACTTCCCGATCCAAAACTTCTACGCGACCGAGATCGTCAAGGACAAGGACGGCACGCTCATCGAGGTAAACCGCGGCGTCATCCTCAAGGACGACGAGGACAGCTACCACCAGGAATGCCCGCTGAAGTGAAGGCCGCGGGAGCCGCGGCGCGGGGCAGCGGAAGATCAGCCCGGCGTTGGTCCTCGTCCAGGCGCCCAAGCGAGATCGCCGTGCGGCACGTCGTCATCGAGAAGGGCCGCCTCGCCTGGATGGGAAGCTCGCAAGAGCTCAGGAGCAGCCTCGCGGTTCGGCGCGGCGAGCTGCCGGCGGCAAGAGATCGCACAGCATGCTCGCTCGAGAGAAGCGAAGCGCCCTTTTCATTTTTCTCGAACCCGATTTGGGTCTGTTCCGTGCAGTTTGATTCTCAGCGCGGAATTTGCGCCGGCTTTTTGTTTTTCGGCGACGGCTTTCTTCGGTTTCTTCGCTTCCCGGCCCGATCTCTTTTGACCCTTCGCCATGTTCCTCTCCATTTCTGCTGGATGCCTCGGGACTCGGTCGTTCAGGAACTCCTCGTTTCCTCCCGACAGACAGATCGGGGTCGTTGCGGGGAAATTGTAATGGCTCGCCTACGCGGGTGCAATGCAGCTCGTTCCCTCGAGGTGATGCCGTCACAGACGTGTGAAAGCGCGCAAAGCAGCGTCAGCCGGGATTATGCCCGCGCGCGCTGCCGCCGGTGTTTCGCCTTCAGCTTGGCCTTGCGGCGATTGGAGCGGCTTCTCATGCTTGGTCTTTTCATCTTGGCCTACCTCATCTTTCGCAACGTTCGGGTCTGAGCCGTCAATAGTACCACCCGCTCCCGCTAGCCGCCCATCACTTCCCTCAACCAGCCTGCGCCCCGGCAAGAGTTCGCGATTGGCAGCTTGGCCGGAGGAATAGCCGGCGGCCTGATCACGGAGCCGCCATGAGCCGCTTCGCGCAGCATCGGAAGCTGGCGTGCCTCAGGAGCCAATAGCTTGGCGGAGGACGCAGTCATCCCTCGCGTCGATCTTTCGTCTCGTTCGCTTTGTCATCATCCGCTCCATCTACCTACCATGACGGAACGGCTCATGCTCCAATTAACCGGTTGGTGCCAAATTCGGGGTCCACTTCAAATACCGCTTCGTCCTGTCTTGCCTCGTTTGATCCAGATCAAAGCCTTCGGCGCGACTGAGCCTATCATTCAAATTTTACTGGAGGTTAATCGCCAGCCTCAGCCGGTATGCCCGGGCCAGGATATCGTACGCACAGCCCAATGGCGGCTTGTGGCGTCGATTCGATCATCGGCCCGTTAAGATGGGGAACGCAGGAAGCAGGTGGCAAATGCCGTGGAGACGCATTGCGATCGCGGTTGTCGTCATCGTGGCCTGCCTGATCGCACTGGGTCTCGCGAGTGACGTCCTGGTCGATTGGCTCTGGTTTTCCGCCGTCGGATATCTTGATGTCTTCTGGACGATTTTCGGCGCCAAAGCCGTCCTGTTCTTCGCGGTTTTTTTAGCATCGTCCGTCTCCCTCTGGGTATCGGGAACGCTGGCGTTCCGGTGCGCGCGGCGGCGAGGGCCTTGGCTTCCCGCAGTCTTCGACAAGGGATCCGCGACCGTCCGGACCTTGCCTGAGGCATTACCCGAGCTTTTTGGACTAGCACCCCCGTACTTTCCCTGGCGTTTCCTCATTCCGGGGATCGCCGTCGTCCTCGGGTTAGTGATTGCCACGGGCGAGACCAGCAACTGGGACGTGGCTCTCCGCTTCATCCACCAGGCGCCATACGGCCAGAGCGATCCCCTCTTCGGCAAGGACATCGGCTTCTATCTCTTCTCGCTTCCCGCCTACGCCGCGCTTAAGAACTGGATGCTGGTGATACTCGCCTTCAGCGCCCTTATGGCGGGGGCGGTGTACTGGGCACATGGCGACATCGCGCTCGGCGAGCGGGGACGGTGGATGTCACCCGCAGCCGCCGCCCACGGCTCCGTCCTGTTGGGCCTCTTCTTCGCGGTCAAGGCCTGGTCTTATGGACTCGACCGCTTCCTGCTGCTCTACGGCGACAACGGGGTGGTCGTGGGGGCGGGCTACACGGACATCCATGTCGAGTTGCCGGCCCTCTGGGTGCTGGTCGGGCTCGCGTGCACGGCCGCCCTCGCCTCATGGGCCAATGTGCGGATGCGGAGCTACAAGCTTCCTCTGGCAGCGGTGGTGCTGGTGTTTGGAAGCTCGTTCGTTCTGGCGCTGGTGTTCCCCGCGCTGTTCCAACGCCTCTATGTGAAGCCGAACGAATTGCGGTTGGAGGCACCCTACCTCCAGCGCAACATCTCCCTCACCCAAGAGGCGTATAACCTCCGGAAGGTCACGGTCAAACCGTTTCCTGCGGAACAGGGCCTTACCTTCCAGTCGCTCCAGGACAACCGCGCAACCATCGACAACATCCGGCTGTGGGACTGGCGGCCGTTGATGGACACTTACGCTCAACTGCAGGAGATTCGGACTTACTACAAGTTCCTTGACGTCGACGTCGATCGCTACGAACTCGACGGTTCGGTTCAGCAGGTGATGCTGTCGGCCCGCGAGCTCTCGCCTGCGCTCCTTCCGCCCAACGCCCAGACATGGGTCAACCTCCATGTACTCTTCACTCACGGCAATGGGGTGGTCATGTCCCCGGTCACCCGCAAGTCCCCCGAAGGGCTGCCGATCTTCTACCTGCAGGACATCCCTCCAATCGCCTCCGGCGGCCCTCCCGTTCGTGAGCCGCGCCTCTATTTCGGGCAAGGGACTGATTCGTACGTGATCGTCAAGGGAACCACCCCGGAATTCGACTATCCGAAGGGCAAGGACAATGTCTATGCAAGCTATGACGGCGCGGACGGCGTCGCTGTCGGCGGGGCCGCCCGAAGGACCCTCTTCGCCTGGTATTTCGACGATCCGAACATCCTGCTCAGCGGCTACATCACCGATGCGAGTCGGATTCTTTTCCGCCGCAACATTCAAGAGCGGGTGACGGCGCTGGCACCTTTCCTTCGCCTGGATCACGACCCCTACGCGATCATCAGCGAGGGGCGGCTCTTCTGGATGCAGGATGCCTACACGACGAGCCGCTGGTTCCCCTACGCGCAGGCCCGTCCCGAGGGGGGGATCAACTACATCCGCAATTCGGTCAAGGTCATCATCGACGCTTACAACGGGACGGTGAACTTCTACGTGGCGGATCCCTCTGACCCCGTCATTAAGACCTATCGACGCATCTTCCCCGACCTGTTCAAGCCCTTCGAGGCCATGCCGCCGGATCTGCAAAAGCATGTCCGCTACCCGGAGGACCTCTTCCTCATTCAGGCCCAAACGTACCGCGCCTACCACATGGACGCGCCGGAAGTCTTCTACAACCGCGAAGACCTCTGGCAATTCCCTCGTCAGCCGACCGGCGCCAACGACGCCAGGATGGCCCCCTACTACATCATCATGCGCCTGCCCGGGGAAACTCGCGCCGAGTTCTTCCTCATGCTCCCCATGGCGCCGAGCCAGCGGGAAAACATGATCGCGTGGCTGGCCGCCCGCTGCGACCCGCCCGGCTACGGCGAGCTGATCGTCTACGAGTTTCCCAAGGAAAAGCTCGTCTACGGGCCCTTTCAGATCGAGGCGCGCATCAATCAGAACACCGAGATCTCCCAGCAGATCTCCCTGTGGAACCAGATGGGCTCAAGGGTCATCCGCGGGAATCTCCTCGTCGTGCCAATCGAGAACTCGCTTCTGTACGTATCGCCCTTGTATCTCCGCGCGGAGACGGGCCAACTGCCGGAGCTCAAGCGGGTGATCGCGGCCTATGGCGACCGTGTGGTCATGGAGGAGACGCTCACCGGGGCGCTGGCGGCCCTCTTCAAGGAGTCCCCCGCGGCTTACCCGCCCTCGTCGGCATTGGCCGGAGCTGCGCCCACAGGGCCCCAGGACGTTCGAGCCCGCGAGGCCCTCAGCCACTACGACCAAGCGATCGAGCGCTTGAAAGCCGGGGACTGGGGTGGCTTTGGTGCGGAGCTGGACGCGCTACGACCGCTCCTTGAGGAGTTGAGTCGTCGATCCGCTGAATAGCGCTCTGAGACCAATCATGAATTCGCTGACCAAGCGGGCTCCCGATCGGCGCCGACAGGGATCCCGCCTTCGAGGCAATTCTACGCGTTGGATCAATATCTTGGGCCGCTTGACCACGGGCTCCCAGCTCGCTGCTGATTAACCCCCTCCCGCGAGATCATGGCCTAGAAAGTAGCTTGATGCGTTGCTGCGGCCGCTCAATGCGACGCATTGCCAAAAAAGTCGGCGACCGTGTTGAAAGTCGAAGTTAACGCGCCCGACGTGAAATTGAGTGCGGCAATGATGGCCAAGGCGATCAATGCCAGAATCAAGCCGTATTCGACCGCGGTGACGGCGCGATTCGATGCGAGCGCGAGCGTTATCGCAATGAGTCTCGCCAAGCGGTGCACGGCATACCCTCGGCTTGGCAGGCCGAAACAGGCGTTCGATCCAAGGCCTGGAGTATAACGCTTTCGTCGAGGACTGTCAGGGTTTGTTCGAGCCGACGGCGAGCAAGAAGGTTTCGGCGAGTCGTGAGCTTCGAGTCGAGCGCGCGGCCCGCATTCCCGAGGCGCCTGGTCCGATAGCCTCGTGCGACGAGATTATTTCGGCGCCTTGTCGGCCGGAACGAAGTCGTACTTGCCGACCCCCTGCACCAAGAGGTAGCGACTCGTTCCCGAACCTGCATTGGTGACGAGGTGCTCGGTCCGGGCCGGCACGGTCAAGCGCTCTCCCGGCCGCAACACCCGCTTCGCCTCGGGCGCGCGGGTCTCGACTCCAATCCGCCCTTCCAGGCAGAAGAAGATGTCGTCGATCTCGCTATGGAAATGCCAGGGCAGCACCTCGCCTTGCGCAAGCGTGAACACCTTGACGGAGAGCTCGGGCGTCTCCGCGATCACTTCCCGCTTGCTGATCTTGTACGGAAGCTCGTCGCCCCGCTCTGTCGCTACCGCCATCCTGGCCCTCCTCGCCCCGGTGCTTCCTGCCACCGCCGCCCGCCGGCACGTCCGCCTCAGAGGCCGATCAGGTCGCGGATGTCGGACCACAGGTCGCGAAGGCTGCGCTTGTGGCCGGTGTCGATCTCGGCATCGACGCTCATGCCCGCGCGCAGCACCGGAGCGTCGTCGATATATCCCCGGACCTCCAGGCGAACGGGAATGCGTTGCACGACCTTCACCCAGTTGCCCGAGGCATTCTGCGGCGGGAGCAGCGCGAACTCCGAGCCGCTCGCCGGCGCTATGCTCTCGACCACGGCGCGCCAACTCCGCCCCGGGTAGGTGTCGACCGAGATCGTCGCCGGCTGGCCCGGCAGGACGTGAGTGAGGTCGGTCTCCTTGAAGTTGGCCGTGACCCAAAGCCGGTCCGAGGGGACGAGCGCAAAGGTCGCGTCTCCCACGTGGAGATAATCCCCTTCGCGCAAGGTCACGTTGGTGACGATGCCCGCAACGGGCGCATGCACCACGGCGTAGCGCAAGTCGAGCTCAGCCTTGTCGACCGCGCTCTTCGCATCGAGGTAGGCGGCCTGTTGCTCGATCGGCAGGTCGGGATTGCCGCCGAGGGCCGCCACCACGCGCGCAAGGTCCTGCTTGTCGGCGGCAAGGGTCTGCTGGGCCACGTTCAGACTGTGCTCAGAATCCTCGAGGATCTGCTGGGACACCACCCCCTGGCCGTGGAGGCCGCGATTGCGCTCCACGTTGCGCTGGTAATAAGCCACGGTATCTTGCGCCTTGGCGATGTCCGCGAGCTTTTGGCGATAGCTCGCCTTGAGCGCCTCGATGTCGTTGCGCGCGGCGGCGAGCCGGGCTTTGGCGCCCTCAAGGGCGATACGATAGGGCTCGTCGTCGAGCCTGAAGAGGACGTCGCCGGCCTTGACGCGCTGGTTCTCGACCACGGGGACCGCGCTCACGCGGCCCGCCACATCGGCGCTCACCGGGATCTTGTCGGCTTTGACGTAGGCATCATCCGTCGAGACGTAACGGCCGCCCGACACATAGAAATAGAGCCCGACGGCGAGGAGAACGAGCGGACCAAGCAGCACGAGGAGGAGGCGCGCAAGCAGGCGGCGATTGAAGCGCGCGGCATGGCGCGGCGCGGGCGGCTGCTCGCGCAGCCCCGGCAGGCGCTCGGGGGGAGCGATCTTGGCTAAGGGTGCGGCTTCCTTCGGCCTAGCCATGGCGGCCTCCCGCCCGGCGCAGGCCGTCCCGCTCGCGCTCGACGAGATGTGTCGCCAAGTTTGCTTTGATGCGGGCAAGCGCGTCGTTGAGCGCTTCGACCTCCGCTCCCCCGAACCCGACATAGGCCTCGGCAAGGATCTCGCGCGCCAATGCCTTCATGCGCGCCGACACGGGATAGGCCTTGGGCGTGAGAAAGAGGCGCCAAGTGCGCCGGTCTGCCGGATCATGCCGGCGCTCGACAAAGCCGCCGGCCTCAAGCCGGTCGATGAGCCGGGCGAGCGAGATCGGCTCGACCTCGAGGATCTCGGCAAGTGCCGCCTGGTGAATGCCCTCGTGGCGCCCGATGTGGGCAAGCGCCCGCCATTGCGTGCGGGTGAGCCCCAAGCTGTGGGCACGTTGATCGAAACGATGTCGGAGCAGCCGAGCTACGTCATTGACCAGAAATCCAAAACTGAGATCGGGCTCGGGCATGGCAACTGCGGGTAAGATCGCTCACGGCGGCCAATTTTCATAAGCGCGCTTATGATAAGCATATGCTTGCGCGTCTTCAGCGAAGAGTCAATGGGTTTTTCGCCGCGGCTTTGCTCGCTTGCGACGCAGTCCCGCACGGGGCGAAAAATTGTCGTCACTTCGCGGTCGACAAGGTCGGCGGCCTGGCGTAAAGAGCGGGCGACCGAGCGTGCTGGAGAGGCGAAATGCGCGAGAATCCCTATCTCTCGGCCGTAAGTCAGCTCCGCACGCTCGCGCCCAATCGCTGGGACATCGTGGCGATTCCGCTCATCTTCGGCGTGGTCTTCGCCCTCGTCATCGGCATCCGGCAAATGGCCGCACCCGTCGCGGTCCTGCAGTCGACCGCGATCACGCTCGATCCCTGGAGTCTGCCCGAGTACGCGTTGCGCACCGTGCTCCGAATGCTGGCGGCACTCGCCGCCTCGCTCGTTTTCACGTTTTTGTACGGCACGCTCGCCGGCAAGTCGCGCCGGCTCGCCATCGTGCTCATCCCGCTCCTCGACGTGCTGCAGTCGGTTCCGGTGCTGGGCTATCTTTCCTTCACGGTCACATTCTTCCTGGGTCTTTTCCCGAACAGCGTCGCCGGTGCCGAGTGCGCGGCGATCTTCGCCATCTTCACGAGCCAGGCCTGGAACATGACGTTCAGCTTCTACCAGTCCCTGGTCACGGTGCCGCACGATTTGGACGAGGCGGCGCGCGCCTTCCGCTTCTCGATTTGGCAGCGCTTCTGGCGCCTCGAGGTGCCCTTCGCCATGCCGGGCCTCGTGTGGAACATGATGATGTCCATGTCGGGCGGTTGGTTCTTCGTGGTGGCGTCCGAGGCGATCACCGTCGGCGACGAGCACATCACGCTCCCCGGGATCGGAGCCTATGTGGCGCTCGCCATCGAGCACAAGGACCTCACCGCGGTCGGCTGGGCGATCCTCGCCATGATCGTCGTGATCGTGCTTTACGACCAGTTGATGTTCCGCCCCCTCGTCGCCTGGGCGGACAAGTTCCGCTTCGAGAACGTGGCTGGTCAGCTGGCGCCCGAGTCGTGGCTTCTCGATCTGCTCCAGCGCACGCGCTTTGTCCATGCGGCGACGGCACCCGTCGGCCGCGCCATGAGCTTCCTCCTGCGCCTGCCCAACGCGCAATTCCGCGTGCCGATCGGGGTGCTGGCGCGCTTGGCTCCCTCCTCCCGCCTCGTCGATATCGTCTGGTACGCGCTTATCGCCTTGGGCGCAATGTGGACGCTCCGCGAGGTCGCCGCTTACGTGTCGGCAACGCTCTCCTGGAGCGACTTGCTTACGGCACTGAGGCTCGGCACCTACACCATGATCCGAGTCGCCGTGCTCATCGCCATTGCGACGGCCATCTGGGTCCCGATCGGCGTTGCGATCGGATTGAGGCCGCGGCTTGCGGAAAAAGTGCAGCCGCTCGCCCAGTTCCTCGCCGCCTTCCCCGCCAATCTTCTCTTCCCGGTCGCGGTCGTGGTTATCGTCCACTACGGGCTCAATCCCAGCATTTGGCTGGCGCCGCTCATGATCCTCGGCACCCAGTGGTACATCCTGTTCAACGTGATCGCGGGCGCCAGCACCTTTCCCACGGACTTCACGGAGGCGGCCAACAGTTTTCGTATCACGGGTCTGCTCTGGTGGCGCAAAGTCATGCTGCCGGGGATCTTCCCCTTCTACGTGACGGGCGCCATCACCGCCTCGGGCGGCGCATGGAACGCCAGCATCGTGGCGGAGGTGGTAAGCTGGGGCGATACCAAGCTGACGGCCCCGGGGCTCGGCGCCTATATCGCCCAGATGACCGAGGCGGCGGACTTTCCGCGCATCGTGCTGGGGATCGCGGTCATGTCCATGTTCGTCATTCTGTTCAACCGGCTGCTCTGGCGTCCGCTTTACGCATACGCCGCGCGCCGCCTGCGTCTCGACTGAGGAGGCCGCTCAAATGCTCGACACCCTTCCACCCGTGACGACAGGTCTGCTCGAGGCCCGCGGCGTGCGCCAGGCGTTCCCCAAGCCCGCGGGCGGGGAGGTGGTCGTCCTCGACAACGTCGATATCGCCTTGCGCGAGGGAGAGATCGTGGGGCTCCTCGGCCGCTCCGGCTGCGGCAAGTCGACCTTGCTCCGCATCATCGCAGGGCTCATCCGCCCGAGCGCCGGCGAGGTGCGCTACGAGGGCAAGCCCTTGCGGGGCCCCGCCGAGGGCATCGCGATGGTGTTCCAGACCTTTGCGCTCTTCCCTTGGCTCAGCGTGCTCGAGAACGCCGAGATCGGGCTCGAGGCGCGCGGCATGCCGGAAGCGCAAACGCGCCGCCGCGCGCTCCAGGCGATCGACCTCATCGGGCTCGACGGGTACGAGTCCGCCTACCCGCGCGAGCTTTCAGGCGGCATGCGCCAGCGCGTCGGCTTCGCGCGCGCGCTCGTCGTCGAGCCCAAGGTCATGCTCATGGACGAGCCGTTCTCCTCGCTCGACGTGCTCACCGCGGAGACGCTGCGCACCGACTTTCTCGACCTCTGGATCGAGAAGCGCATGCCGATGAAGGCCGTGCTGCTCGTCACCCACAACATCGAGGAGGCGGTCTTCATGTGCGACCGCATCCTCATCCTCTCCTCCAGCCCGGGCCGGATCATGGGCGAGATCAAGGTCCCGTTCGCGCATCCGCGCAGCCGGCTCGACAGCACCTTCCGCCAGATGGTCGACGACATCTACGGCCGCATGACGGCACGTCCGGCCCCCGCCCCCGGGACCGCGGTCAAGACCCCGGTGCTCGGCCTCTTCGACAAGCTGCCGCGCGTCTCGATCAACCGGCTTTCCGGCCTCATGGAAACCGTGGCGGCGGCGCCCTACAACGGCCGCGCGGACCTGCCGGCGATCGCGGCCACCCTCCAGCTCGAGGTCGACGATCTCTTTCCCATCGCCGAGGCATTACAGCTCATGGGCTTCGCCGAGCTGGCGCAAGGCGACATCCAATTGACGACGGCGGGCCGGCTCTTCGTCGAATCCGATACGCAGACGCGCAAGCGGATTTTCGCCGAACACCTCATGCGCTCGATCCCGCTCGCGGCACATGTGCGGCGCGTGCTCGACGAGCGCCCCGGCCATCGCGCGCCGCGCCTGCGCTTCGAAACGGAGATCGAGGACCATCTTCCCGAGGAGGACGCGCAGGAGACGCTGCGCGCGGTCATAAGCTGGGGCCGCTACGCCGAGCTCTTCTCCTATGATGACGAGGCCGAGATGTTCAGTCTCGAGAATCCGGCGGCCTGACGGGAGGCGGCCGCGCGAACGATCGCGGCCTCGGCGCGGCAACATACCGCAATGGGAGGCGCTATGATGAGCGTGATCGAGGCTACGCGCGCCTACGAGCGCTGGCTGCGGACGGAGCTTGACGTGGTAGCACGCGACCTCGCCTTGAAGCACACGCTCATGGCCGAGGACCTCTTCTCCTTCATGCGCGCGACCTTCTATCGCTGGGTCCCCGTGTGGCATGAGGTCTGCGCCGATCTCGTCTCGGCGCCGCGTCTGCTCGCCGTCGGTGATCTGCATGTCGAGAACTTCGGGACCTGGCGCGACGCCGAAGCGCGCCTGGTGTGGGGCATCAACGACGTCGATGAGGCGGCGCCGATGCCCTACACGCTCGATCTCGTGCGCCTGGCGGCGAGCGCACTCCTGGCAAAGCGCGGGGAGCATCTGGCGATCGCACCGAAAGAGGCCTGCAAAGCGATCCTCGACGGCTATCGCAGGCAGCTTGAGGGCGGCGGCCGTCCTTTCGTGCTGGAAGAGGACCACGGCACGCTCAGGGAGGCGGCCCTCTCCGCCGAGCGCGATCCTCAGCACTTCTGGCAGAAGATGGCGATGCTGCCCGATTTGCGTGCGCCTGCCAAGGTGAGGAAGCTGCTCGCCGCCCGCTTGCCCGACCCCCGGATGAAGTTCCGCACGGCCCACCGCATCTCCGGAACGGGCAGCCTCGGCCGGCCGCGCTATTTGGCACTCGCAGAATGGGAGGGCGCTCAGCTGGCGCGCGAGGCGAAGGCGATGCTGCCCTCGGCGTTCGGATGGGCGCTCGGCCGGCGCGACGAAGCGCTTCATTGCCACACGATCATCGCGCGCGCCGTGCGCTGCCACGATCCTTTCTTCACCTTCGGCGATCGATATCTGCTGCGCCGCCTCGGGCCACACTGCTCGCGCATCGAGCTCGCGATGCTGCCGAAGAGCAGAAACGAGAAGCGGCTTCTCGAAGCCATGGGCCGCGAGACCGCGAACCTCCATCTCGGCAGCAACTCGTCGGTCGGCGCCGTGCGCGCCGACCTCAAGGCGCGCCCCAAAGGCTGGCTCCTCGCCGCCGCGCGGGCAATGGTCAGAGCGACGGCCGCCGACTGGAAGACATGGAAGACGCGAGGGTAGGCAGGACCAATGGAATGCGACAGCCGACACATGCACGGGAGCCGATGAACGAGCGGCTCGCCGCCCACCGGGCCCTGTGGCAGACGAAGCCCGTGCTGCGCGCGGTCTATGAGGATTGCTACCGTCGCCTGCTGGAGCATTGCGCGCCCGGCGGCCCCACCCTGGAAATTGGCGGCGGCACCGGCAACCTCAAGGCGTTCCGCGCGGACATCGTCTCGAGCGACATCCAATGGGCACCCTGGCTCGATGTTGTGGCGGACGCGCACAGGCTGCCCTTCGCGGCCGCCAGCTTCCGCAATCTCATGCTGTTCGACGTGCTCCACCATCTCGAGCGCCCGCGCCTCTTCCTCGAGGAGGCGGCGCGTGTGCTCGCTCGCGGCGGCCGCCTCCTCGTCTGCGAGCCTGCCATCACGCCGCTCAGCTATCCCTTCTACCGCTTCTTCCATCCGGAGCCGGTACGGCTCGGCGATGATCCGCTCGCCGAGGGCGCCCTCTCGCGCGAGCGGGATCCCTACGACTCCAACCAGGCTATCCCCACCCGTCTTTTCGGCCGCGACCGCGCGCGTCTCGAATCCCTCGTGCCGTCCCTCGCGGTCGTGGCCTGCGAGCGCTTCAGCTTCTTCGCCTACCCCCTCTCGGGCGGCTTCCGCCCCTGGTCGGCGTTGCCGGCTTCTCTCGCGGCCCCGCTCCTCCGCCTCGAGCGCAAGCTCGAGCCCGTGCTCGGCCGGCTCATGGCCTTTCGTCTTCTCGGCGCCCTCGAGCGGCGTTGATCTCTGCTGCCGATTCTTGCGTGCCGTCGTCATCGCGCTCATTATCTCAGCCCAAGCGCCGCAATGCGCCTGAGCGACGAATCACAGCAATTTTTCATGGCTACGCGCGTCGGGCCACCGTCCGAGTCAGCGGGAGGCGCAGCCGGCGCGGCGCGGCGGTCCGGCCCCTATCGCCAGGGAGAAGACGGGGAAGCGAGCATGAGGACCAAGGCCATCCTGTTCGGCAGCGACTTCGACGCCCCCCTCCCCTTCCGCGAGGTCTTCGCGCGCGAGTTCCCGGAGCTCGATTTCCGCATCTGGCCTGATGCGGGAAGGGTCGAGGACATCGAATACGCCTTGATCTGGAAGATCGACGACGGCGTCCTCCGCACGCTGCCTAATCTCAGAGCGATTCTGGCGCTCGGCGCCGGCGTCGACCAGATCCTCAAGGACCCGGCATTCCCCGCGCACGTAGTACTCTATCGCCTTCTCGATGCCGGCCTCGCCGCGCAAATGAGCGAATATGCCATCCATGCCGTGCTCGACGTCCACCGACGCATGGCGGAATACCGCGCACAGCAGAGGCGACGCGAATGGCGGCGGCTCGATGCCGTGCATCCCTCCGAGCGCACGGTCGGGGTCATGGGCCTCGGCGTGCTGGGAGCCGACCTCGCGCGCAAGCTCTCCGTGCTCGGCTTTCGCACCATCGGCTGGAGCCGCACGCCCAAGTCGTTGGACGGCGTCGGATGCTTTTATGGCGAGGGCGGCATGGCGGAGTTTCTCGGCCGCTCCGAGATCACGGTCGTTCTTTTGCCGCTCACGCCTGAGACGCAGGGCATCATCAACAGCAAGACGCTGCGACAGCTGCCGCGCGGTGCCGCCATCGTCAATATCGCGCGGGGAGGCCACGTCGTGGAGGCGGACCTTCTGGCGGCCCTCGATTCGGGCCACTTGAGCCGCGCCGTCCTCGACGTCTTCCACGACGAGCCCCTCGCCGACGACCATCCGTTCTGGACGCATCCCCGCGTCGTCGTCACTCCCCACATCGCGGCACAACCCATCGCCGAGCTCGCCATGCAGCAGATTCTCGAGACTCTCCGCCGCCTCGAGGCGGGCGAGACGCCGATGGGACGAGTCGACCCGGCCATCGGCTATTGAGCGCCGGTCGGCCCTCGTGTTCCGCGGAGACGGCGAAGCTATAATGCCCCGAGCGTGGGGCATGACGGGAGCGGGATCAAACGGCGAGGCTTGAGATGGGCAAATTGCTGGACGAGGCTGAGATCGCCGCGTTCGAGCGGGACGGCTATGTTTCCGGCATTCCCATTCTCGCGCCGGCCGAGCTCGAGCGCCTGGAGCGCAGACTCATCGACTTCGAGTCCCGCCATCCAAGCGAGCTCGGCTGGGCCCTCGACATCAAATGCAATCTCCTGCACGACTGGGTGGTCGCCGCCGGCATCAGCGAGCGGATGCTCGATGCCGTGGAAGATCTCATCGGCGCCAACATCTTCATGACGGATGCCGTCTTCCGCATCAAGGAGCCGGGCGCCGCCGTCGTCTACGATTGGCACCAGGATTCGGCGCGCATCCGGGTCGAGCCATGCTTCGTCATCGCCTATCTCTCGGTGAGCGCCGCGAGCGCGGCGAATGGCTGCCTCCAAGTGGTCCCGGGGACGCACCGCGCCGTCCAGCCCTTCCGCGTCGTGGAAAATTCCCCGGGTCAGCCTCAGCGGCGCGTGGCGCGACTTGCCGCGCCCGACAGCTCGCGCGCCCGCCTCTTGGAGCTCGCGGCAGGCGAGGTCGCCTTCTTCTCCGGGAACCTGGTCCATGGCTCGGGCCCCAACCGCTCGGCCGACCGGCGCATCGCCATCCTCTACGATTACACCGCGGCGCATGCCCGTCAGAGCGTCGGACGCGGCTCAGGACAACTCGTCCGCGGCCGCGACGATTGGCATCATTTCGGGCATGAGCCGTTCCCCAGCCCGGACTTCACGCCCGAGAGCGCCGCCACGCGCCGCCGCGTCCTGCGTGACTATCCGGAGAATCCGTTAATGGGCCCGCGCGAGCCCGGGATTCCCCTCCGCTTCCCGGACGCGACGGAGGGCCCCTATGCGGAGCGCGCGTGAGCCGCTGCCGCTAAAGCCCTGTTTCAGGGAGGAGCCGCGTGCCGTCGATCATGCGGGAATAGCGGAATGGGCGCGGATCGACGATCGGCGTCTCGCCGGCAATGAGGTCCGCCGCAAGCCGTCCGGCCGCCGGAGCGATGCCGAAACCGTGGCCGCTGAAGCCGGTCGCGATGTAGAGCCCCTTGGGCGTCTCTACGGGGGAAATCACCGGCACTGCGTCCGGCGTCGCATCGATCATCCCCGCCCAGGTCTCGGCAATCTTCATGTCGCGAAGCGCTGGATAGGCGGCTTTGAGATTGGCGAGTGCCGTCTCCAGCACGTCGCGGTCGGGGGCTGGGTCCAGCACGCGCACCGCCTCGAAGGGCGAGGGCTGGTCGAGCGCCCACTTGCGCGGGGTACGGAGCGCCTGGAAGAAGGGTGCGCCGAACGTGATTCTGAGCGTAACCCCGCCCTGGCGATAGGCGGGCCAGAACGCGCGCATATAGCGGAAGGCATCCGGCGTGAGGTCGAAGCTCGCGGCCCCGCGCAGGCCCACCGTGTAGCCGCCGTCGAGGCGGCGGCGCATGCCGAAGCCAGGCGCGCTCACCGGGGCGCTCAACACCTCGGGTGCCGGTGCCGTGCGCAGGACGGAGGCGCGCACGCTCAACTGCGGCAGATCGAGACCGTGGCGCCGGCAGAAGAGCGATGACCACGCACCCGCCGCGCAAAGCACGGCGCGCGTGCGGATGGCGCCCGTCTCGGTCACCACCGTCGCGACGGCACCCGCCTCGGTCTCGATTCCGCGCGCGGCGCAGCCCTGGTGCAGCGAGGCACCGAGCCGGCGCGCCGCTTCCGCGATAGCGGGTGCCGCCTTGGCGGGCTCGGCCCGCCCATCGCTCGGCGTATAGAGGGCGCCGAGCCATTTCTCCTCGCACCCCGGCATCATGGCCGCAGCCTCGGCGCCGCTCAGAAGGCGGGTATGAAGCTGATATTGCCGCGCCTGTTCGAGCCAGCGTTCCCAACGGGCGAGCTCGGCGGCGTCCTTGGTCACATAGATGAGGCCGGTGCGGCGGAAGCCGGTCTCGGCGCCGATCTCCTCGTTCAGGCTGCCCCAGAGCGCCAAGCTTTCCTTGATGAGCGGAATTTCCCGGGTGTCGCGGCCTTGTTGGCGGCACCAGCCCCAATTACGGCTCGACTGCTCCGCGCCGACGCGCCCCTTCTCGACGAGAACGACGGAAAGCCGCTTCTTCGCGAGGAAATAGGCCGCAGCGCAGCCGATGATGCCGCCGCCGATGACCACGACATCGGCGGAAGCCGGAACCTTGCCATCGCTGCGCACCGCATCGACCGGCGGGGACATGTTTCTCCTCCTGCGATGGCAGGCGGAAGGGGCACCTAGAGGCCGATCATGGGGAGGGGCCGATTGGGCGTCAATCCGAATCCGTGCCGCGAAGCGCTCCTCGCACCCGGTGCTGCTGCTCTGCCCTTAGAGCGCTCGGCGCACCAAAGAAAACCCGCGCGGCGAGCCGCGCGGGAGTTTTTAGGGAAATACGCGAACGGGTACTTCGCATACATCAACAAGTTAGTCCGAGGGACATATCCTGTCAAGGGAAAAAGCTATGGGCTCTACAATTTTTACACCAGCCGCACCTTGTGCTCGGCCATGTGCATGGCGCTACTGCTTGTTGAGTTCAATCCGCGGTGCGCAATCGCGCTTGCCATAGCCCACGCACTCCTGGGTCTTGTTCCAATCGATGAAGGCCGAGGCCAGCCAATAGAGAAGGCCGATGCCGACGATCACCGCGACGATGGCGAGGTAGCTGCTGCGGCCCTGCGAATCGTCGTCCGGCTCGCTCCCGCTCATTTTCTGCGGCTTTCCCGAGCTCTCACTCCGACGCCGTGTCGGCGGCAGGACTGCCTCCGGGAGAGCGCGGCCGATATTGGCGGTTGAGCTCGATGGACGGGGTGCAGTTGCGCTTGCCCATGGTGACGCAGGTCTGAATTTTGTCCCAATCGGAAAAAAGCACGGAAAGCCAATAAAACAGGGCGACCCCGATGAGCACGATGAGCAGCATGAGATACTCGCGCAGAATGGAGCTGCGCGGGCCGCGCCCGCTCTCCAGCGGATCGTTGTCATTGGCGGCAGCCGCCGTGACGCGGCGCCCCCGGGTCTGCAATTCGCGCCTCATGCGCGGCCTTTTGCCTGTCGGAACCTCGTCGGGCTGCCTTGGCGGGACGCGAGCTCAGCCCGCATTGCACCTTGCCCTCGCCCTCATCATAGCAGGAGTTCCCCGCGAAGGCGCCAAAAGCGACTCGCCGCCCGGGCTTTCGAGCCGGCCCACCTCGAAGACAGGAATCGGCGGCTTTCCCAGGAAAAGGCCCAGCATAAAAGCCGCGCCGTGCCTAGAAATCACACCAGATTAGTGTTGGAATCCGGGCGAAAGCGCTAGAATGCAATGGCGGGCTACCCCCTGCGAGGCCTGCCTGTCGAGGGGAGGAACCGAGCAGCATGAGCCTGCTTAAGGAGATGCGCGAGGCGCGTGGCCTGAGCCAGCCGGGACTCGCCAGGCTCGCGCGCACCTCACAGCAGCAAATCGATCGCCTCGAGAAAGGCCAACGTAGATTGACGCTCCCTTGGGCGCGGCGGTTGGCACCCTTGCTCGGCGTCGACGCTCATGAGCTGCAGCCGGTCGATGCCTACGGGACGGCGAGCGTGGTCGGCTATGTCGGTGTCGGCGAGGAGGTCTTCTTTTTTTTCGACGGGGACGCGGGCGCAGCGCTCGAGAACGTCCTCGCCCCGCCCGGCGAGCACGACACGGTCGCGTTGCGCGTGCGGAGCGACAGCGCGAGCCCGCGCTATCGCGAGGGCGAGATCATCTTCTACTCGCGCACGCGTGGCCGCGCGGCGGCGAAGTGCCTGTACGAGGACTGCGTCGTGCGTCTCTCCGACGGGCGCACGTTCCTCAAATTGATCGAGCCGGGCAGCGAACCGGACAGCTACGTGCTGCGTTCCTACGCTTCCGCGACTCCGCTGCTGGTCAACTGCAAGGTCGAGTGGATGGCACCCGTCGCCTGGCGCGGACCCAGGCGATAACGGCCGTTTCAGCAAGTTCGTCGCGGGAATGCGACGCCGCGAAAGTCGCATCGCGAGGTTTTTATTACATCACGCGACATTTTTAGTTACACTTTTTCATGGTGATCGCGCATGCGCGGGATCGCTCTTGCTGTCACAACCGAAGTTGGGGGTTCACATGCCTGCACCCAAACGAAGGAAGAGACCGGCGGCGAAGGCCGCAAAACGCACGACGAAGAGAAGGACGGCCCGCAGGTCGACCGCGGCAAAGAGGCCGGCGCGCCGGAAGACCGCTCGCAGATCCACCCGCAAAACCTCGCGGGCCAAGAAGAGGTAGCCGCGGGAGCGAAGCGGAGACGGCGGTCGCGGCGGGCGACCGCACTCACCTGCTGCGCCGACCGGCGCCCCCGACGATGCCGGGGACCATGTCGCCGCCGCTTTTCCCGATAAGATTTCGGCGCGAGCGTGCAGGTCCGTCCTGCTGAGCTCGTCTCTTGCGCGCTCGCGCCGTCATCGCGGACGCGGAATCGCGGGCGCTCCCGCTAGCACACGCTGCCTCAACGCGACAAAGCCGCTTATGAAACATCCGCCGAGCGGCGCTCTTGGCGAGTGGCCCAGCGAGCGCCTGCGCAGCTGGGGTGCGGGCGGCATCCGGCGTTGATCACTTTCGTATGCTTAAAGGCGTTTGTAGACACAAGGCGCTCTCGCCGACGCCTCGAACGTGCGCCTGACGCGGTCGTGCGCCGACCAATTGCCGGGCTCTCGCATGAGCGAGCGGCTGCGGCCCGGCACCAACAGAGACCACGCGCGCTCGGCGCCTGGGCGTGCCGCCGTCATTTGCATCGAGCGCGCGCAGGCGATGAGGGCTCGCGCGCGGCAATCGCCGGGGAGCCGGCTGCGCCGCCCGCGCGCTGCGTCGCGACGCGCACCTCGATGCTTGCCTTTGCACGCGGGATGCGGAACGCCCTCGGCGTCCATGGATCGGCGCCACCGCGCCGGTGGCAAAGCGAGGCTTGCATTGCCCGGGCTCGAGCGCTTGTCGCCCTCGCTCATGCCGCCCTGGTGCCGCGCGCCGTACGCCCGCCGAGCTTGCTAGAGGAGCGCGTTCCCGCGCAAACCCGCGACAGCACCGCTCGCCGCAATCAACGCAGGCGATCTTCTCCTCACACCGCACGACGCGGGAGCCTCATCGTGACGGCACGCCAAGCGGCAAATCGCGACTCGGGTCGCCGAGTCGCGCGCTTTTCGCCCATTCGAGCGCATCAAGCAGCCGATCCTGGCCCCAAAAGATTTCTTCGCCGACTGCGAAGCTCGGCGCGCCGAAGATACCGTGCCGTTGCGCTTCTTCGGTCTGAGAGTGCAAGGCCTCCTTGATCTCGGGCGAAACCGCGCGCGCAAGGGCGTGCTCTGCGTCGACGTCGAGAGAGCAGAGGATCGGCTGCAATTCCGGCGGCGACGCGATGTCGCGGTCCTCCGCAAAGTTTGCGCGGAATACCGCCTTGCTGAAGGCGACACCCCAGCCTTCGCTCAAGCCGACAAGCGTCGTGCGCGCGGCGAGGAGGCTGCTCCGCGGAAATTGGCTCGGGCGCTTCCACCCCAACCCCTGCCGCGCGCAAAGGCGCTCGAGGTCGCGCCACATGTAGCGGCCCTTGGCCGGATAGAGGTTGAAGGGCGAATCGCCCCAGCCTTGTCCCGCGAAGATCGGCCCGAGGAGAAACGGCCGCCACTCGAGCGCGACGCCGGCGCCTTGCGCGAGCCGCTCGATCGTCATGGCCGCGAGGTAGGAATAAGTACTCGCGAACTCATACCAGAAGGCGAGCCGCGGAGCGGAGGGCGGCGGCATGATTTCCCTATGCCTCGCGATCGTGGCGCTCATTGCGCGGGATGCCCCGCACGGCTCCTGTTCCCGAAGCCCTCCGGCCAAGCGCTCCGCCAAGGTCAATAGAGCGGCGGTCGGGAGGGAGTCGGCACATGGTGATGAGCCGCAAGCTAACACCAATCTGGCGTTAACTTCTCAGTCGCACGCATCTCCGGGACCGGACGCCCCATCCTCAAGCCGGCAAAACTCGACGCCATCCTCCGCTCGAGCGACGCCGCGGCCAGCGCCCGACGCAGGCAAGCGGCGGCTAGGCCGCCTTGTTGTCGCGCTTGATGTAGGCGGCCTCGCAGTGCTTGGCGCAGTAAGGCCGTCCCGCCTCGATCGGCGCACCGCAGAACTTGAAGTCCTCGGTCGAGGGATCTCCGATCGGCCATTGGCAAGTCGGACCCTTGTGTTTTGCGCGCCGCACGATCGGGGTCTCCGAGCGAATCGGCGAGGGGCGACCCGCCAAGCCGAGACGGTGCGCCTTGCCGATCACCGCATTGCGCGTGACCGAGCCGAGCTGCTGCGCGATCTGGCTGGCCGAAAGCCCCTGGTCCCAGAGACGCTGCAAGGTTAGGACCTCTTCCTCTGTCCAACTCATGCCACACCTCAACACATCTAGTAGGATTGCACCCTGTCAATCACAACATAATGGGGTAGGCAGCAAGAGTCACATCATTTTTCCAAAGCTTGCCCAAAGCGCGAGAGCGCGTGCCGTTTTGGCAGAAAAAGCCTGAACTATGTCATTGCTGCCAAAGATCTCCCTCGGCACAATGGCGCCATGACTAAGCTCATGCCGCTCGAGAGCCGCCCCGCCGGTCAACCGTGCCGGCGCCGCATCGCCTTCGTTATCTTTTCCGATTTCCAGCTTCTCGATCTCACGGGCCCCCTTGCCGTTTTCGACTCGGCGGCGCGCTTCCTCGCCCAAAGAGGGACGCTTTCCGACGCGGCCTATCCCGTGCTGGTTCTCGCCGGCTCCGCAGGCCCGGTAAGGAGCTCGGCCGGCCTCGAGGTCGCCGCCGCACGAGACTATTTCGGCTGCGAGGAGGAGATCGACACCCTCATCGTGGTGGGCGGCCAAGGCAGCCGCCGTGCCGCCGAGGACGCGGCGCTGCTCGCCTGGCTCCGCACCGTGGCGCCGCGGGTGCGCCGCTTGGGGTCGATCTGCACGGGCGCCTTCGTGCTTGCCGGCGCCGGCCTGCTCGACGGCAAGCGCGCGACCACCCATTGGGCCTCGTGCCGAACGCTTGCGAGCCGCTACCCTTCGCTCAACGTCGATGCGGATGCCATCTATGTGCGCGACGGCAATATCTTCACCTCGGCCGGCGTCACTGCCGGCATGGACCTCGCCTTGGCTCTGGTCGAGGAGGATTGGGGCCGCGAGCTGGCGCTCACGGTGGCGCGCTGGCTCGTCATGTTCGTGAAGCGCCCGGGCGGCCAGTCCCAGTTCAGCGCGCAGCTTGCAGCCCAGCGCGCCGAAGCGCCGGCAATATCCACGCTTCAGGAATGGATCCTCGCCCATCTCGCGGAGGACCTCTCGGTGCCGGCGCTCGCCGTGCGCGCGGCGATGAGCGGGCGCAACTTCGCGCGCGTCTTCCTCAGCGAAACCGGCCTCACTCCCGGCGCTTTCGTAGAGACGGCCCGTCTCGAGGCGGCGCGCCGGCAACTCGAGGACTCAAGCCATCCGATCGAGCGGGTGGCGCGCGATTCCGGCTTCGGCAACGCGGAGCGCCTACGCCGCACCTTCCTCCGACGTCTCGGCGTTTCCCCGCTCGACTATCGCCGGCGTTTCCGCTTTGCCTCGCGTCCCGCCGCCCGCACAACCCCCGCACGAGAAGGAGCACCCGCGTGACGCTCATGACCGGCATTCTCCTCTTCGACGACGCCGAAGAGCTCGACGTGGTCGGGCCGTGGGAAGTGTTCGCCATGGCCGCCAAGGGCAAGCCCGGTGACCGCGTCGTCACCATCGCCGCGCGCACGGAGCTCGTGCGCTGCGCCAAGGGCATGCGCATCTTTCCCGATCACGGCTTCACCGACGCCCCGGCGCTCGACATATTGGTGGTGCCCGGCGGTCAAGGCACCCGCCGCGAAGTCGATAACACGGACCTGCTTTCCTGGATCGCCGAGGCGAGCCGGCCGTGCCGTTTCGTGACGAGCGTGTGCACCGGCTCGCTCCTGCTGAGCGAGGCGGGTCCCGCGCGCGGCAAACGCGTCGCCACCCACTGGGCCTTTGCCGATACGCTCGAGAAGCGCGGCACGGCGCAAGTGGTGCGCGGCGTCCGCTTCGTGCGCGACGGCAATGTGGTGACCTCCGCCGGGGTCTCCGCCGGCATCGACATGTCGCTCTGGCTCGTCGGCCAGGTCTACGGCCCCGCCTACGCGCGCGAGGTCCAACGCAACATGGAATACGACCCCGCCCCGCCCTACACGGCGGAGGCCTAGCCGCCTCCCCTTAGCAAGGCAAGGCTTGTGATGGCACGATGCCCGGACTAACGTCTGGGGCGGCGAAAGAGGGCTTTTCCCGACCTCTGACGGAGCGCGCATGGGGACGCTGGTTCAGATCGCGCCAGAACGCTTGCTCCTGCTCCTGGGGCTCTCCTTCTTCTTCGGGATGGCCTTCGAGGAGTACTACGGCGAGCTCTCGACGAAGCCGCCCGGCGGGGTGAGGACTTTCCCGCTCCTCGCCTTCTCGGGCGCCGGGCTCTTTATCCTCGAGCCGCAGCCAGCACTCCCCTTCGCCGCCGGCCTCTTGGCACTCGCGTCCTGGCTCTTCCTCTACTACCGCCAGAGCATGCGGGAGAGCGCGCGCACCGGCGCGACGGCCGGACTGGTGGTACCCGTCAGCAACCTCTTTGCCTATCTGCTCGGACCGCTCGTGCTCGCGGCCCCCGTCTGGGCGGGCATCGGCTTCACGGTGGTCGCGGTCCTGCTGCTCGGCGCACGCGACCCGCTCCATAAGCTCGCCCGACGCATCCCCCGCGGCGAGATTGCGACCCTCGGCAAATTCCTCATCTTGACCGGCATCGTGCTCCCGCTTCTTCCCAACACGCCGGTGACGGGCCTCACCAGCATCACGCCGTTCCAGGTTTGGCTCGCCGTGGTCGCGGTGAGCACGCTTTCCTACGCAAGCTATCTTGCCCAGCGCTACGTCGCGCCGCGGGAGAGCAGCCTCTTGGCCGCCTTGCTCGGCGGGCTCTATTCATCGACCGCGACGACGGTGGTCCTCGCCCGCCGGCTGCGCAAGCCCGGTAGCGATACCGCCGACATCCAGGCCGGCATCGTGCTCGCGACCGCGGTCATGTATGTGCGCCTTGTCGTCGTGGTCGGCGCGTTCAACCTGCCGCTCGCGCGAGCGCTCTTGCCGTCCCTTGCGGTGCTCTCGCTCGCGGCCGCTCTGATCGCGGGTTTGCTCTACTGGAGACATGGTTCACGCAAACGCGCCGACACGATCGCCGCGGCCCCGGGCAACCCGCTCGAGCTTACCACGGCCCTGCTTTTCGCGCTTCTCTTCGTGATCACCTCGCTCGCCTCGAGCTGGGTGCAAGGCGAGTTCGGCAGTCGCGGCCTTTATTGGCTCGCCGCCATTCTCGGCGTCTCGGACGTCGATCCCTTCGTCCTCTCGTTGGCACAGGGTGCCGTCAAGGGGGCACCCCTCCCGCTGCTGACGGCGGCAATCCTGGTTGCCGCCTCCTCCAACAACGCGCTCAAGGCGCTTTACGCCATCGTCTTCGGCCGCGCCCGCACGGGCGCATTGCCGGCCGCCATCCTGGTGGCTTTGGGGGTCGCCGGGATCGCCATCGTGCTCGCGCTCGCGGCGGCGCAGGCCCCGGGCTCACCCTAGCCCTGCGAGGCGCCTCCGATCAGCCGAAATTGGCGACGAGCCGAGCCTGATCGATGTAGGGCTTGGCCTCCTCCGCCTTGCCCTGCGTGCATAGCTCATTCGCCTTGGCGAGGAGCGCCTTTGCCTCCGCCTCGGCCTTGTCGCCGAGCATGGCGAGGGGGATCATGGCCTGCACGTCCTTCTCGTCCTGACCGCAGGCAAAGGTGCTGCGCGCCGGAAGCGCCAACGTCGCCAAGAGGACCATTGCAACAAAGAGATGGCGAACCATGGTCATTCTCCCATCCGTCGCCCGTGACAACGAGTAGCCATTGTACCGCAGTGTTTACCGAATAAGAAAATTTAAATTGAGCGATCTCAATGCGAGCGAAAGAGGCTCAACCTCTCTACGGTTTTACCGCGGGTCAAGACAAACCGCTCTAGGCGTTGACGTCGACGACCGTGCGGCCGCGTACCTGGCCCTTGAGGATGCGCGGACTCAATGCCGCCACCTCGGCAAGCGGGACCTTGCTGATCATGGCATCGAGCTTGTCGAGCGGCAGATCGCGCGCGAGCCGCGCCCACGCGCCCACGCGCAGCTCCATCGGACACATGACCGAATCGATGCCGAGCAGATTGACGCCGCGCAGGATGAACGGGAGCACGGTCGTCGGCAGATCGTTGCCGCCCGCGAGGCCGCAGGCGGCGACGCTGCCGCGATAGTTGATCTGGGCGAGCACGTTGGCGAGCGTATTGCTCCCGACCGTATCGACGGCACCCGCCCAGCGCTCCGCGAGAAGCGGCCGCGTCGGCTTCTCGGCAAGCTCGCCGCGAGCGACGATCGTGGCGGCACCAAGCCCCTTGAGGTAGGCCTCCTGATCGGCGCGCCCGGTCGAGGCGGCGAGCCTATAGCCGAGCTTGGCAAGCACGGCGAGAGCCACGCTGCCGACCCCGCCCGCCGCCCCCGTCACCAGCACTTCGCCCTTGTCCGGAGCCACCCCGTGCGCCTCGAGCGCCAGCACGCACAGCATCGCGGTGAAGCCGGCGGTGCCGATAGCCATGGCCTGAAGCGTGCTAAGCCGCTCGGGCAGCCGCACGAGCCACTCCGCCTTGACCCGCGCCTTCTGGGCATAGCCGCCCCAGTGGACCTCGCCCACGCGCCAGCCGGTCAGGACCACCTTGTCGCCGGGTGCGAATTTCGGCGAGCTCGAGCTCTCGACGGTTCCGGCGAGATCGATGCCGGGGACGTGCGGATACTGGCGCACGAGCCGTCCGAGGCCGCCGAGAATGAGGCCGTCCTTGTAGTTGAGCGTCGAATATTCGACGCGCACGACGACGTCGCCGGGCGGCAGCTCGCGCTCCTCGAGCGCCTTCACGCTGGCCGTGACCTTGCCGCCCTGCTCCTCGAGCCAGACCGCCTTGAAGCTCATGCGCCTGCCTCCGCCCCTGGTCCCCAGAGAGAGCCCTCCCGTCAGCGGAGTGCTTCGAGAATGCTCGCGTAATTGGCCACACCGGCGCCGCCCATGTTGAACACGCCCGCGAGTTGGGCGCCCGGAATCTGCATGCCGCCCGCCTCGCCGCGCGTCTGGAGTGCCGCCATGATGTGCATGGAGACCCCCGTGGCGCCGATCGGATGGCCCTTGGCCTTGAGCCCACCCGAAGGATTGACCGGGAGCTTGCCGTCCTTCTCGGTCCAGCCTTCCTCGATGGCGCGGTATCCTTCGCCGGGCTTGGCGAGGCCCATGGCCTCGTACTGCATGAGCTCGGCGATGGTGAAGCAGTCGTGGGTCTCGACGAGGTCGAGATCCTCGATGCCGAGGCGCGCCTCGCCGAGCGCTTGGCGCCACGCCTCGCCGCAGCCCTCGAGCTTCGTCATGTCGCGCCGGCTCATCGGCAGGAAGTCGTTGACGTGCTGAGCGGCGCGGAAGAAGACGGCCTTCTTCATCGAGAGCGCCGTCTCGACGCTGGCAAGCACGATGGCGGCGGCGCCATCGGAGACGAGCGAGCAATCGGTGCGACGCAGCGGCGGCGCCACGAGCGGGTTCTTGTCGCTGACCGTACGGCAGAACTCGTAGCCCAGATCCTTGCGGATCTGGGCATAGGGATTGGCGACGCCGTTCTTGTGATTCTTGGCGGCAATGCGCGCGAGCGCATCCGAGCGATCGCCGTATTTCTGGAAATAGAGCTGTGCCAAGCGGCCGAACACGGCCGCGAAGCTGCCGCACTGGGCGCGCTCCTCCTTCGCGTAGCTCGCCTTCATGAGAAGCCCGCCCAGCACCTCGCCGGTCACCTCGCTCATCTTCTCGACGCCGACCACAAGTGCCAAACGCGCATCGCGCGCCTTGATGGCGCCGATGCCCGCGTGCACCGCGGCCGAGCCGGTGGCGCAGGCGTTCTCGACGCGCGTCGCCGGCTTGAAGCGCAACGCGTCGTCCGCTTGAAGCACCAGCGAGGACGGGAAATCTTGATAGACGAAGCCGCCGTTGAAATTGCCGATGAAGATGCGGTCGATGTCCTTGGCCTCGATCCCGGCATCGGCAATGGCGCCGCGCGCGGCCTCGACGATCATGCTCTCGAGGTCGTCCGTCTCGCGCTTGCCGAACGGCAGGTGCTTCCAGCCGACGATGCAGGCGGTCATGGCTCGCTCCATCTTAAAATTGCGCGTGCGGCGGCCGCGGCACCTCGGTAGACCGCCCCGGCCTTCGCGTTGCGCTGCACGATAGCAGACAAGTGGGTCCGGGGAAACCGGGAGAAGGGAGTGATAGCCTCAGAGCCCGAGCGAAAGCACGGTTGCGATCCTCGCGCAAGACGGGTTGAATGTGCTTGGCTCGATGGGGGCAGCGATGATCGAAAGGCAGGTCGAGATCGCGACGAAGGCAGGCCGCATGGACAGCTTCATCTGCCATCCGGAGCGCGCGCGCCGGTCGCCGGCCATCATCTTCTACATGGATGCGCCCGGCATCCGGGAGGAGCTGCGCGACATGGCCCGGCGGCTCGCGACCGTCGGCTACTACGTCCTGCTGCCCAACCTTTACTACCGCAGCGGCAGCGGCACGGCACTCGACGCGAGCGTGCTTCAGGACGGCAGCAAAGAGCGGCAGCGCATGTGGGACCTCGTCAAGAGTCTCGACAACGGCCTCGTCATGGAGGACACCGAGGCAATGCTGGGCTTCCTCGACCGCCAGCCCGAGGTCAAAGGCGAGGCACTCGGCTGCGTCGGCTACTGCATGAGCGGCCCCTTCGCCTTCAGCGCGGCGGGGCGCTTCCCCGAGCGCTTCGCCGCGGCCGCCTCGGTCTACGGCGTGAGGCTCGCGACCGAGCAAGCGGACAGCCCCCATCTTTTGGCGAGCAAGATCAAGGGCGAGCTCTATTTCGCCTGCGCCGAGGTCGACAAATATGCGCCAGCTTCCATGATCGCGGAGCTCCGCACCGCCCTCGAAAAGGCAGGGCCAACCTTCGAGATCGAGATCTACCCCGGCACCGAGCACGGCTTCGCCTTCCCGCAACGATACTGCTACGACAGAAGCGCCGCGGAACGGCATTGGGAGCGGCTCTTCGCCCTCTTCGGCCGCCGGCTCATGGGGACGGGGCCCGCTTCGCCAACTTCCCGTCCCGGCCGGCCGGCGTGACGAGCGAAAGCCATCCGCCGGGCACGGCCGCGTCCGCGAGCGGACTTTGGGAGATCCTCCTCGTCTTCCTGCGCTTGGGCCTCACGTCCTTCGGCGGCCCGGTCGCCCACCTCGGATATTTCCGGGAGGAGTTCGTGGCGCGCCGGCGCTGGATCGACGAGCGCGCCTACGCCGATCTCGTGGCCCTCTGCCAATTCCTGCCCGGCCCCGCCAGCAGCCAAGTGGGCTTTGCCATCGGCCTCTTGCGCGGCGGGATTGCCGGCGCGTTGCTTGCCTGGCTCGGCTTCACCCTTCCCTCCGCACTCGCGATGACGCTGTTCGGCTACGGTATCGGCGCCTATGGCACCCTGCTCGCCTCGGGTCTTCTTCACGGCCTCAACGTCGTCGCCGTCGCGGTCATCGCACTGGCCGTATGGAGCATGGGCCGCACGCTGGCACCCGATCGCCCGCGCATGACGATTGCGATCCTCGCGACGCTCCTGGTCCTCATCTGGCCGGGCTCGCTGAGCCAGATCGTGGCGATCCTCGCCGGTGCCATCGCCGGCTTTCTCCTCTTCAAGGCCGATCCCGCCGGCGACATCAAGGCGACACCCACGAGGGTCGGCCGACGGACCGCCGTCGCCAGCCTCGTGCTCTTCTTCCTCTTGCTCGGCGCGTTGCCGATCATAGCCGGGCTCTCGACAAACCACGCGCTTCAGCTCTTCGACCGCTTCTATCGAACCGGCTCCCTCGTGTTCGGCGGCGGGCACGTGGTGCTGCCGCTGCTCCAGTCCGCCGTCGTCCCGCCGGGCTGGGTGACGAACGACGCCTTTCTCGCGGGCTACGGTGCCGCGCAGGCCGTGCCGGGACCGCTCTTCACCTTCGCGGCTTACCTCGGAACGGTGATGACGCCGGGACCGAACGGCTGGCTCGGCGCCATCCTTTGCCTCGTCGCGATCTATCTGCCGACCTTCCTCCTTGTCAGCGGCGCAGTCCCCTTCTGGGACTATGCGCGCGCGCATCCCGCGCTCCGCTCGGCCCTCGTCGGCGTGAATGCCGCGGTCGTGGGCCTCCTCCTTGCCGCACTCTACCGACCGGGATGGACGAGTGCCGTCGCCGGCACGGGCGACTTCATGCTCGTGCTGGGCGCCTTCCTGCTGCTCGCTTTCTGGCGCACGCCGCCGTGGCTCGTCGTCATCCTCACGGCGATCGGCGGATGGCTCGTCGTTGTCGTTTAGTCGCGTGCGATGGGGAGGTTAACGGCGATAGAGGCCGAAGGGGCCGGTGTCCCATCCATTCGGCGCGAATTGAGGCGGCCTGCTCGGGTCGATGTAAGTGGAGGCTGGTCCGCCGGCACTGCCGCCGGTGATCGAGAAGCTGAAGCCCGAGTTGCCAAAGCTGTAGCCCGATGTCCCGTTCGGCTGGCTGGTCAGCCGCTGCATCGGCGCCTGATCGCCGGGATCGGCGAGCCGCTGGTTGCCGTCCGAAGTTATCGGGGGGACAGGCTCGAGTGTAAAGGCGTAGGCACTGCCCCCGCCGACGAGGGCGGCAAGTGCGAAGAGGAATAGGCCCGTTGCGAAACGTTCCACGAAACTGCCTTCCCAATGCCGGCGATAGCGCCGATTTCGTCTAGAGTCTAGCGCGCCGCGTGCAAATTGCAAGGACGGGCTTCAATTCCTGGTACTAAGTTCCCTGCAAAACCCTGCGCTTTGCCTCCGCATCGATGGCGGCGGTGAGATCCGGCCGCGTCGCGGCGAGCTCGCGGAAGTGGACGATGTCGAGGGCGAGCAGCACGCTTGGGCGCCGTGCCACTGCGGTGGCTGTGCGCGCCCCGCCGGTGATGAGCGCGATTTCGCCGAAGAAGCTGCCGGGGCCGAGGATGACGGGCTCGGGCTTCACCTGGATCTCGATCTCGCCCTCCACGATGAAATACATGCAATCCCCCGGCGCCCCTCGCCGCACCACCACGGCCCCGGGCGTGAACTCGATAGGCTTCAAGAGGTGCACCACCTCGGCGATCGTGACCGCCTCCAATTTCTCGAAATAGGGCACTTTCGCGACGAGGTCCCAGGTCTTGAGAAAATCGTGGCGGCGCATCTCCTTGGCGAATTCGGTCGCGAGAATACCGGCCCAGAGGGCGAAGACGAGGATGCCGCAAACCATCACCCCTCCGGCGAGGAAGCGGCCGAGTGGGGTCTGCGGCACGGCATCGCCATAGCCCGTCGTGGTCAGCGTCGCGATCGCCCACCACAGCGCCTGGGGTACGCTGCCGAAGGTCTCGGGCTGCCCCGGTGCCTCGATGACGTAGGCGAGGACGGCGGCGACGAGGAGGACGGCAAGGAAGGCGACGAACACCGCCAAGAGCGGCTCGCGCGCCTGTCGCAGCACGCGGCCGAGCACGCCGAGGCGCGGCGCATGGCGGCCGAACTTGAGGATCCAGAAGGTGCCGAAGAGCCGTGCATGGGCCGCATCGCTCATCACGAGAAGGGCGACAAGGAGCGGCAGCCACGCGAGGAGATCGATGATGCCCGCACTAGAAGTGACCCAGCGCAGCCGTGCCTCGCCCGGCGAAAGCACGTCCGGGGCGAGGCCCAACTCGGGTGCAAAGGCGAGCCGCAGCCAATACTCGACGGCAAAGAGCAGGACGACGGCGTAAGTGACCGCCGCGAGGAGCGTGCCGGCCGCCGCGGTGACCGAGGTCACGGTGCCGAGCACCACGGCGACCATCCCGAGCGAGAGCGCCACGCCGTGCACCATATGGAGCGCGCGCGCGGACCGGCTTGAGCCCTCGAGCTGCAGCGTCTCTACGATGAAGGTCTTTGCGCTCACCGCTCTCTTCGCCCCGTAAAAGCCGCCCGACGCTGCGCGGCCGACTGCTGCGTCTCGGCCCCGCCCGGGAGCAATCTACCTCCCGTAACGGCCAGGCGCCACGATACCGTGCTCGGCGCTCAGCCGGCAGACCGGGTCCCCGCGGCGCGCCAAGCCCGCGCGCGTCCTCGCGCGGGCGTCACACGCCAAGCCCGCGCGCCTGCTCGCGCGGGCGTCACACATAGATCCTGAGGCGCCGCTCGAGCACCTGCGTGAGCGCGCCCACCGCGCTCGTCATCGCGTAGTACATGACGCCGATGGTGAAAAAGACCGCGAAATTCTGGAAGGTCGAGCTGATCACCATTTGGGCGGAGAGGAAGAGCTCCTGCACGGTGACGAGCGAGACGAGGGCGGAGTTCTTGGTAAGCGCCACGAATTCGTTGCCGAGCGGAGGCAGCATACGCAGGAGCGCCTGCGGAAAGACCACGAAGCGCAGCGTCTGCCGATGGGAGAGGCCGAGCGCCTTGGCAGCCTCGACCTGGCCCCGGTCGATCGACTGGACGGCGCCGCGCACGATCTCGCTCTGATAGGAGCCCGAGTAGAAGGCGAGCGTGCCGACGGCCGCGACCATCGCCGGCACTTCGATCCCCACTTGCGGAAAGGCGTAATAGACGAAGAAGAGCTGCACCACGAAGGGCGTCCCGCGGATCACCGAGACGTAAGTGGCGGCAGCTCCGCTGATGAGCCTCCGCCGGGACAGCTTGGCGAAGCCGCCGACGAGGCCGCAAACGACGCCAAGTGCCAACGCGAGCGCGACAACCTCGACCGTCCTGGCAGCGCCCGCGAGGAGGAAAGGCAGCGCTTTGATGATGGTCTCGAGCCCGAGCGCCGTCATGCGGGGCCTCCCTCAGGCTCAAGTGCCCGCGCCGAACCATTTCTCCTGCAGCTGCTTCACGGTGCCGTCCTTCTCGAGCGCCGCGAGCGCCTCGTTCACCGCCGCGAGCAGGTCCTTGTCCTCCTTGCGCACCGCGTAACCGTACATCTCGCGGGTGAGGAGGAAATCGGCGAGCTTCGCCCCGCCGTGGATCTTGATGTAGTAGCGTGCGGCGGGATAGCCGGTGACGACGGCATCCGCGCGTCCGCTCGGGAGCGCCTGGAACATCTGGTCGTTGGTCTGCGCGATGACCAGCTCGGCCTTGGGAAAGGTCTGCTTGAGATAGTCGACCGACTTGGTGCCGACCTGGACCGACAGCCGCTTGCCGTCGAGGTCCTCGGGCTTCTTGATGCGGGTCTCATCGGGCTTGAGCATCACGCTGAGCCCGCCCGTGAAATAGGGCTCGGAGAAGTCCACCACCTTCTTGCGCTCGTCCGTGATGTAGATCGCCGAGGCCGCCAGGTCGATGTGGTTGGCCTGCAGCCCCGGCACCAGCTGGCCGAACGGCACCTGCTGGAACTCGACCTTCATGATGCCGATTTTCGCCGCGATGGCGTTGACCAAGTCGATGTCGAAGCCCGACTTCTCGCCGCTCGTCGAGGTCTGCTCGAAGGGCGGGAAGGTCGCGTCCGTGCCGACCACGAGGGTTTTCTTGCCCGATTTCAAGTCATCGAGCATGCCCGCCCGCGCCGGGACGAAGGCACTCGCGAAGAACGTTGCGCCAAGCGCCAAGCCTGCCAATAGCGCGAGAAAGGCGATGCGGCGACGCGTGCTGCTCATGACGAATGCTCCTCCTTTGGCTGCGGCATCCTCCGGCCGAGAGGCCGGTGATGGCGTTCGCGGTGCCGGAATGCGAAGAGCTGGCTTGCCGGGCCGTCTTTAGGACCCCCGAGCTCCCCGGTTGGCGCGGGAGGTTAGGAGCCCCTCACGGAAATGTCTATGGGCTCGCGGGAGCGATGCGGCTACTCTGCTGCAGCCCTCAAGGAAGGATCGCGAGATGAACAACCCCCGATCGGTCGCCCAGCTCACCGAGCTTGGGCGCGAGGCGCCGTTGTCCCGGTTGCGCGTCCGACCCATTTCATGAGAAAGGGGATGGGCGTCAGCATCGGCGCATTCTCAATGGGCGACGGGGTCATGGCCGGGGAGCAATTGCAACAAGCGGCGAATGGGGGCACCGGTGCGCGCTCGCTTGCGGAGGAGATCACGAGTGCGACAATCCAAGGCAGTGCGGCAGTGGCAAGCGTCGCCGGCCTGGCTTTTCTCGTCGCTCGCGCCTGGCCGCGGCCGAGCGCGCTGCCGCTTCTGGGTGTCCTCGTCTACGGCATCTCCCTCATTATGGCGTTCCTCGCGTCGGCCCTCTATCACGGTATCTGGCATCAGCGTCTGAAACGTGTTTTCCGCGCCATCGACCACTGCACGATATTCCTTCTGATCGCCGGCACCTATACGCCTATCGTCCTTATTGCACTCTGGCGCCACCAGGGCTGGCTCCTTCTCGCGGCGGTGTGGAGCCTCGCGATCGCGGGGGCGGTCCTTCGTTTGGCGAGAGGTGCTGGCTTTCACCGCATCGCCATTCCGCTCTACCTCGTCATGGGCTGGCTCGTGCTGGGCTGGAGCGGGACCCTTTATGAGGCGGTCGGTGCCGTTCCGCTCGCGCTCTTCGCGGCGGGCGGGCTCGCCTACACGGGCGGCCTTCTGTTCTATCGCGCAACGAGGCTTCCGTTCAGCAACCCGCTTTGGCACCTCTCCGTGGTCACCGGCAGCGCGTTCTTCTACTTGGGCATCGCCCTCTACGTACTGCCGTCGGCCACCTGAGTTGCCCGCTCCCCGCCGAGCCCGTCGCGCGATCGCACGCGCTCGCGCAAGCGGAGGAGCCGGCCATCGATCAGCGCCAGGCCGGCGAAGATCAGCAGCATGCCCGCAATCTCGCCCGGCTCGAGCCGCTCGCCGAGGACGAGCACGCCAAGAAGAAGTGCCGTCACCGGGATGAGGAATGTAACGAGCAGCACGTTCGTGGCGCCGGCACGGGCGAGAATGCGGAAATAAAGGATGTAGGCGAGTGCCGTGCTGAGGAGCGCCATGCCCGCGAGCGCACCCCAGATCGCGGCACCGGGTGCTGCGAGCCGCCACGGCCGATCGACGAGGAGGACCGCCGGCAGCATCAGGCAGGCACTCGCGGCGAGCTGGCCCGCCGCCGTCACGATCGGCGGATCCCCCTTGAAGCGGCGGCCGTAAAGGCCCGCGAGCGCATAAGACACGGTGGCCGCGAGGGCTGCGAGCTCGGCGAGCACGTGCACGCCGAGGCCGGCGAGAAGCTCCGGCCCGATCATGACGATGGCACCCGCGAGCCCGACGAGAATGCCCGTGAGCTTGCCGAACGTGAGGCGCTCGTCGCGGGTGAAAAGATGAGCGAGAAGGGCCGTGCAGAGCGGGGTCATGCTATTGAGGATCGAGGCGAGGCCGCTCGCGATCTCGGTCTGGCTCCAGGCGAGGAGCGCGAAGGGAACCGCATTGTTGAGCGTGCCCATGACGAGGTAGGCGCACCAGGCCCTCATCCCGCCGCGAAAGCGATAGCCCGCGATGTAGAGGACCAGGACGAGCGTTGCCGCGGCGATCCCCGTGCGGCCGAGGACAAGCGTCAAAGGCGGCAATGCCGCGAGCGCCACCTTGGCGAAGAAGAACGACCCTCCCCACAGCACCGAAAGCGTCACCAGCAGCAGCCACTCGGTGGCTCCCATTCTCGGACCGTCCGCCATGCCGCCCCCTCCATCGTCCCGTCGCAGCCGACCCTCGCATCCGCGAAGGCACTTCGCCATCCGCTTATTGCGGCCGAACTCACGTTCGCGGAGGCAAAGTCCCAAGTGCCGGCGGGCGCCTTCCGTGCTAGGCTCGGCCGCGCCAAATGCGATGTGAGCAAGCAAAAATGCGATCCCTCTCGAGGCCCCTCGCCCTCCTCCTGCTTCCCTTCCTGCTGGCCGCCTGCTCGGACGGCGGGGCAAGCATCTTCGAAACCCAGCCGCCCATTACCGTCGCCGTGGTCGGCCCGACGCGGGGCCCCTATAGCGGCCTTGGCGGCGAGATGCGGGCCGGCGTGCAGCAGGCCGAGCAGGACATCAACGCCAAGGGCGGCGTGCTCGGACACGTGCTCAAGCTTCGCGGAGTGGACGATCAATGCGACGCCAAGCTCGCTTCCGGTACCGCACGCGCGCTCGTCCGCGAGAAGATCACGTTCGTCGTCGGGCATTTCTGCTCCACCTCCTCGATCGCCGCAGCGCCCATCTATAGCGAGGCGAACGTCTTGATGATCTCGCCTTCGTCCAGCAGCGCAGCGCTGACCGACGAGGCGGCGGCGCGCGGCAGCACCAACATCTTCCGCGTGGTGCCGCGCGACGACACGCAGGGCGCCCCTCTCGCCCAGTATATCCTCGAGCATTATCCGGGCGCGCCCGTAGCACTCGTCGACGACGGCTCGGCGTACGGCAGGAACGTGACCCGCTCGACGCGACAGGCGCTCGCCGAGAAGGGCGCACGGCCGGCGCTCGCGGAGAGCGTTCCGCCCGACGTGGAAGATTTCTCGGGCCCCGTCGCGCGTCTCAAGTCGCACGGCATCGGGGTCATCGTCTTTGGCGGCTACGCGGAAGAGGCCGCCAAGCTCCTCCTCGAGGTGCGCCGGCAGGGCCTCGAGGCCGCCTTCGGCGGCGGCGACACGCTCATGGCGGATGATTTCCAAAGACTTGCCAAGACGGCTGCCGAGGGCGCCTTCATGACTTCGCTCCCCGATGCGCGGGAGCTGCCGACGGCGCAGCACGCCGTCGCGGGTCTCGCGAACTTCGGTATCGATGCCAAGGGCTACACGCTTTACACCTACGCCGCCGTCGAGCTCTTCGCACAGGCCGCCGAGCGCGCCAAGTCGCTCGACGCCTCTGCCGTCGCCAAGGCCTTGCGCGAAGGTGAATACTTGACCGTGCTCGGGCCGCTCAGCTTCGATGCGAAGGGCGATCTCAAGGGATCGCACTATGCGATCTACGTCTGGCGCGACGGCGCCGCGCGCAAGCTTTGAGGCCCTAGGTCGCGCGCCGCTATTCCTCGCCGAGCAGTCCCTGCGGGCGAAAGATGAGAACGAGGATGAGAAGCGCGAAGACGGCGAGCTCCCGGTAGGCACCCGGCAAGTAGCCGGCCCAGAACGTCTCCAGGTAAGCCACCACGAAGCCGCCCAGCAGCGCCCCCTTGAAGTTGCCGATGCCTCCGACGATCGCGGCCGTAAGCGCCTTGAGGCCCATGAGGAGGCCCATGGCGAAGTTCGCCCCGCCGTAATAGGACGCGACCATGAGCCCGCCCGCCGCGGCGAGCGCGCCGCCGAGGGCGAACGTCGCCGCAATCACGCGATCGACGTTGACACCGAGAAGAGCGGCCATGCCCCTGTCCTGCGAGCTTGCCCGCTGCGAGCGCCCGAAGGTGGTGCGCGCGAGCAAGTACCAGGTCCCTCCGGCAAGAAGGAGGGTCAAGACAAAGACGACCCCTTGCTGGCGATTGAGATAGAGGCTGAAGCCGTCGGCCTCGGCGAGAGCGATCCCATCCTCGACCCGCACGGGTAGCCAGAAGTTCCGCGGCCCCTCGACCAGGAAGATGTAATTCTGCAAGACGATCGAAAGCCCGATCGAGGCAATGAGCGGCATGAGCGTGCTCGACTGCCGCAAGGGACGGAAGACGAGACGCTCGCTTATCATGCTGTAGCCGGCGGTGAGGGCCATGGTCAGCGGAAGCGCCAGCAGCAGGCTCAGGAAATAGGAATCGAGCCCCGAGAGCAGGAGCAGCGAGATGCCGATGGTGGCACTGACGGCGCCGATCATGTAGATCTCGCCGAAGGAGAGATTGATGACGCCGATGATGCCGTAGATGAGCGTATAGCCGACGGCGATGAGCGCGACCACGCAACCGAGCGTCGAGCCATTGACGAGCTGCTGGAGGAAATAAAGCAGCTCGACCCGGGGCGAGCTGCGCACCGTCTCGACGCGGGACCGTGGCGGCTCGGGGCCGCCGGCAGTGGCCACCGGGCCCTTGCCGTGCTCGAGCACGATATTGAGCAGCGCCAAATGAACGCCGCTCAGGCGCCCCTCGACGTCGGTCGAGACCTCGTTGAGCTCGAGCTGGTTGGCGCTGACGGGGCCTCCGGCGAAGGCGCAGCTCACATGATGCGTCTCGAGAGCGCCGTTGGTAGCGCTGAGCGTTACACGCGTGAGGATGCCGTGGGCCTTGCCCGCATCCGCCTCGCTCTCGAGACGCACGATCGGAGCCCGAGCGAAGAGAATACGCGCGACCCGCTCGCAGAACTCGGCCTGGGGGCGGCCTACCTTGCTGCAGCCGAAAAGCGAGGCCAGCAGGAAAACGAGGCCAAGGGCGCTGATGCGTGCGATCTTCAACGTCTACCCGGCGCGCAAGGAGCACCCGCGCCGCGCCGGCCGCGGCGTCGTGCGCGGGGCCAAATCTAACCGGTGAAGATTACATGACCGGGAAACGCTTGGCCAGTAACTCTGGCGGCAGGCAGCGAGGCGCTTGCACCTCGCCCGTCACGAAGCGGCCCGTCGGATCGCGCTTCAAGACCAGGCGAAATAGCCGCACCAATTGCTCAGGAGAGGTAGAGCGCTCCCTCGCAAGATGAAGCCTTGAGCCTGTCGTTCGGGTATCTGCCACGAAGCCGCCTCAGGGCAAAGCGCCAAGCTGAGGCGGATAAGAGGGAGCGCCGCGGCAGTCCTTGAAGGGCGCTGCCGCGGTCGTCCTTGGTCAAATCCCAGCTAACGGGAGGGTTATGCCGCCGCGAGATTGATGGCCGAAACGCGCCCGTCGCGGCCGCGCTCGATCTCGAACGACACCTTCTGCCCCTCGCTGAGCGTCGCCATGCCGGCGCGCTCGACCGCGCTGATGTGCACGAAGACATCCTTCGAGCCGTCTTGCGGCTGGATGAAGCCGAAGCCGCGCTGATTGTTGAAGAACTTGACTGTACCGGTTGCCATGATGGCCTCCTAACTTGAGTACGTGAAAACGCCTCGGCGACCATCGCCGAGATGCTGCAGTTACCGGCCTCATGGATTGCTAAGATGTGCGCCCCAATCGGGGGCATATCGGCAAGTGCCGAAGCAGATACTGATGATGCGAAGATGGGGCATCCCGCGGCGAAAAGCAAGCCCATAGTCGCGCGGGCGCACGGCGCCAAGGGGGTCAAGCCTCGGCCCCGAGGGTCTCGAGGAAGCGCAAGGGCCGGCCTTGGGGGCTGCCGAGGAGCTCGTCCTCGCGCATGACGACCCGGCCGCGGATGACGGTCATGCGCGGCCAGCCCGTGACCTTCATGCCGGCGAAGGGCGTCCAGCCGCAGCGGCTGGCGATCCAGCGGTTCTCGATGACACGCTCAAGTGAGAGGTCCACGAC